>CAMUZQ010000029.1 GCA_947165275.1 uncultured Lachnospiraceae bacterium
TCTTAAGAATCCTTCTAAAGAAATAATAGGAGTTAAAGAACTATGTATATACTCCTGCCGGGATAAGGCACGACCATCCAATGTATACCTTTGATTATGTGAGTGCGGACAAACAGGAGGCTGCCAAGCAGTTCGTAGAGTTCCTGAAATCGGATAAGATGCAGAAGCTTGCTACCGATAAGGGCTTTAATCTTCATGATGATTATAAATCACAGGAGCCCGGACTCGACGGCGCCGGCTGGATATCGGCCCAGAAGATATGGAAGGCCTCGAAGGACGGCGGAAGACCGATAATAGCTGTTTTTGTATCCGACATATCGGGATCGATGGACGGTCTGCCCATTAATTCCTTAAAGGAATCTCTCACCGCCTCGGCAAAATATATTGGAAGCGATAATTATATCGGCCTTGTCTCATATAATGACAGCGTGTATATCAATCTTCCTATCGAGCAGTTTGATGCAACTCACAGGGCGTATTTCCAGGGTGCGGTGAAGCAGCTTACGGCCTCAGGCGGGACGGCTACATATGACGCGGTTCTTGTAGGACTAAAGATGATAGAGGATAAGATGGAGGAGGTGCCTGATGCCAAGCCCATGCTCTTTGTATTATCCGACGGTGATGCCAACAGGGGAGTCAATCTGAGCAGGACAACAAAGATAGTGGGCGGCCTTGATGTCCCTGTATATACAATCGGCTATAACCTGACCGGAGGCTCGGCGGAGGAACAGCTTAAGACTCTTTCATCCGTAAATGAAGCAGCTCTGATAAATGCCGGCTCCGATGATATAGTCAACCAGCTCAGAAATCTGTTTAACGTACAGCTGTAGGCTTGAAGCTCAGGGTGAAATTTACAAAGCACGGATCCGTGCGTTATATCGGGCATCTGGATATGCAGAGATATTTTCAGAGGGTCAACCGGAGAGCCGGACTTAAGGTCATATATTCCGAGGGCTTCTCACCCCATCAGAAAATGTCCTTTGCAATGCCTCTGTCTGTTGGTTACGAGTCTGATGCCGAATATTTCGATCTCGAGGTGTCGGAGGCTGATTCCTCTTCATCTGTAATGGATGCCATGAATAAGGAGCAGGCAGAGGGGATCAGGGTCACGGACTGCGTGCTTCTTCCGGAAAAATGCGAGAATGCCATGGCCTCAGTGAGGGCAGCCGACTATATCATAGGCTTCAGGGAGGGTTATGAACCGCCCTTTGATATGGCTTCCGCTATAGAAGAGCTTGAAAGGAGCGAGGTCTTCACCGTGAAAAAGCCGGTAAAAAAGGCAAAGAGATCCGGGCGCATTTCAAAGGCTTCCTACAACACAAAGACCATGAATTCCGGTGCTAAGGACGGAAGGAGAGAGGAAGAGCCTGAATACAGCGAAACAGACATAAGACCATATATATACAGGATAAAAACCGGCGGTGACGGATGTATTTACATGCAGGTTTCGGCCGGATCCAAGGCCAATGTCAAGCCGGAGCCTGTATTGAAGGCTGTCTATGAAAAAAAGGGATTTGAGCTTCCCGGATCTGCACTTCTGATCACAAGGCATGAGCTTTATACCTGTGCAGGCGACGGAGAGAGCCTTATCCCGCTGTCGCAGGCAGGAGAGGCCTTCTAGGTGGAAAAAACCGGGAAGATCATGTGCGTGATCAGCACATATAAGGACAGGCGGGTTCTATGTATCCTTGAAGACGGCAGGATCGTGGACCTTATCGCAGCCGATGATGACTGCGGTTTTAATGTCGGGGATATTATCATCGGAAAGGTGTCCGAAACAGTGCCGAATATAGCATCGGCATTCCTTGATCTGGGAGGAAAAAAGGGTTATATCTCTCTTAAGGAAGGCAATTCCATCAGGCCCGGAGCGGAGATCCCCGTGCAGATCATCAAAGAAGCCGAAGGAAATAAGGACATGGCCCTTACCACGAGGCTCTCAATAGCGGGAAGATATGCTGTTGTTTCCCTTCCGGCAGGGAATTCACCCGCAGTCCATATTTCCGTAAGGATAGCAGATGATGCAGAAAGAGAGAGACTTAAAAGGATATCGGAGCCCTTTACCGGGGATTATGATATTACAGCAAGGACAGCTGCGGAGACTGTATCCGAGGAGCTTATCACGTCAGAGATAAAGGAGCTTACAAAAAAGCTTTCCGGTATAATGGAAAGATCGAGGATGAGGACTCCCTTCAGCAGGCTTTATTCGAAGGAGCATCCCTTCATTTCAGCTGTAAGGGACTGCCGTTTCGGGGATGTATCAGAGATAGTGACGGATCTGCCGGATTTTTACGAACTGATGCAGAAAAGCTTTCCCGGAATAAAAACAGTACTGTATAAAGATGATATGTTAAAGCTCACGAAGCTTCATAAGATCGAATCAACGATAGAAGCTATCCGTGAAAGATGGGTATGGCTTAAGAGCGGGGCCTATCTGATAATAGACAGGACTGAGGCGATGACTGTCATAGATGTTAATTCGGGAAAGATCTCATCCAAAGGCTCAAGATCCGATACCTTTTTGAAGATAAATCTGGAGGCTGCAGAGGAGACTGCAAGACAGCTCCGCATACGCAATCTGTCCGGAATGATCCTGGTCGATTTCATCAATATGAAAAGAAAAGAGGATTATCAGCTGCTTGAAGAAAGGCTTAAGGATGCCTTAAAATATGATCTGTCGAAATGCAGTTTTATTGATTTTACGGGCCTTAAGCTTGCAGAGATCGTCAGACAGAAAAAAAGACGGGAAAATACTTTCAAAGTATAGACGAGGTAATTCAAATTGTTGGTTGCACAGTATTTCAACGCATTTATACTTTTTTCATTTGCAGGCTGGATCTGTGAATGTGTTTTCTGCAGGATAAGGTATAAGCATTGGGTTAACAGAGGCTTTCTTTTCGGGCCGGTATGCCCGATATACGGTTTTGCGGTTGTCATTGCAATGATAAGGTTCAACAGATACAGCAGTCCGGTGTGGCTGGTTTTCATCATATGCGCATTGATCAGCGCTTTTTTGGAGGCCATAACCTCGCTTGTCCTGGAAAGGCTGTTTCATGCATTCTGGTGGGATTACAGCGGCCTTCCCCTGAATTTTCAAGGCAGGGTATGCCTGCCGGTGACTCTGGGCTACGGTGTGGCAGGCGTGGTGATAGTGAGACTGATCCTGCCTTTTCTTGCATCCCTGCCCCTGGAGGCCCATCCGAACCTGAATGAATTTCCGGCCTTGTTCTTCATGCTTCTGTTCGGGATCGATGTAACATTGACAGTATCGAGTCTTACCGATATGCTTGAAAGAATAGAAAAGATACAGGTGTTATTTGATAAGAGGATGCAGGCAGGTTATGAATTTGCCGTATCAGGTCCTGTGGCTATGGTGAATACTGCGAAGAACAGCGCAATAGTGGCAAAAAGAGAGCTCTCCGTGAATGCTGTTGAATTTATGAGATCAGTTTCCTCAAAGGACAGACACCATCTCATGAACATAAGAGCCTTCAAAGGCGCATCAAACCGGACTGCCGCAGAGAAGATCCTGGAGCTTTTCAGACGGATATACATGACAGACACTATCGGGAAAAACGCATCCGTGACGAATGCATCCGTGACAAATACATCCGGGGGAAATATATCCGGAACAAATGCTTCCGGGGAAAAAACTTCCGGGACAAATGCATCCGGAACAAATACATCCGTGGCGAATGCATCCGTGACAAATACATCCGGGGAAAATATATCCGGAACAAATGCTTCCGGGATAAATGCAACCGGGTCGAAAACATCCGGAATAAATGCTTCCGGGACGGATAAACAGGAGCCATGAAGAGATCCCGCGGCAGATTCAGCTTCAGGATGACAGAAGACGAATCAAAGCAGTTTGAGGCTATAGCCGCCCCTGTGGTGACAGATCCCAGAGTCACCCGTATGAAGAAATATATCCAACACGGTAATAAAAGCACCTACGACCACTGTATCGATGTGGCAAGGATGGCATTTCTGATAAACAGAAGGTTTCATGTAGGTGCCGATGAGAAAAAGCTTGTGCGGGCCTGTCTGCTCCATGATTATTTTCTGTACGACTGGCATACCAAAGGGGATCATCTGCATGGATATCATCATCCTTCCATTGCAGGCCGTAATGCCGAAGCGGATTTCAGCATATCCCAAAAAGAAAAGAAGATGATAGAAACCCATATGTGGCCTCTGACCTTCCTTCATTTTCCGACATCAAGAGGCGGCTGGCTCTTAACCCTTGCGGATAAGATATGCTCATCACGTGAAGTGATAAAAAAGCATAGTTTTCCATGATGATTATTCGATGGCATCGATCCAAATGCCGATCAGAAAGTATATTTACATGCATCAAAAGAAATTACTTTCAAATGATTAAAATATGATTCAGGAAAAGGGGATTTGATGGATACAATTCAGTATAAGTATGAAAACCGCTTCATAAGACGCAGCAGTGCGCGATATGTCTTTCCTCCTATGGTTGGGATGATATTTGCGCAGATCGCGCCCTTTGTAGATGGAATATGTGTATGCGACACAATGGGAGAGGAAGCTCTGTCTGCTATTGGAACTGCCGCCCCGATCGGCTATTTTTTCAATATGATTGCTTCCTTGGGAGGGATCGGATGCGGAGTTCTGATCTCGAGATGCTCGGGAAGCGGGGAAAAGGCCAAAGCTGCCCGCATTTTTACACGTACCATCATTATGCTGGTGACTGTTTCTCTCATTCTTAGCATAGCAGGGATTGTTTTTATCGATCCGCTTCTCAAGTTGCTTTGTGCTACACCGGAAAACTATCCATATGCCAAAGCTTATATGATGGTGACTTTGGTCGGGACTGTATTTATGGTTTTGAACTATTCCGGAGACTATATCCTCGCAAATGACAATAACCAGAACCTGGCCATGGCCGGGGATATTACAGGTGCTGTAGTAAACATCGTGATCGATTTTGCAGGTGTATATGTATTTCACAGAGGAATAGAAATTGTCGCATTTGGAACTGCTTTTGGTTCTGTATGCTGCGTTTTGGTTTATCTTTTACATTTCAGAAAAGCAGACAGACTGTGCAGATTCGTCCCCGTTAAAAGAGTTAAGACGGATCCCGGTGATCTGGAGATATTAAAGCCCGGATTTGCCGAGGCAGTAATGTATCTTATGTTCGCAATTCAGCTTGTGATCCAGAATTTTGCACTCCGTGAAACCACAGGAACTATGGGAATAAGCAACTCGGCCGTAATAGAGAACCTTCAGCTTTTGATCACCATTGTTATCGCAGGTGCAACCGATGCAATATACCCTATGGCAGCAGCTTATGACGGAGAGCAAAATGAAAGCGGAAGGCTTATGGTCAAGCGAATGCTGACCAGATATGGATTAGCCCTGCTCTTACCGATAGTTGCTGCTTTGTGTCTGTTTCCACAGCTTATGATCATTCCCTATGACATACATGATCCGGTTATGCTGAGGTCTCTTCCTTTAGCCATTCGTATTATCAGTCTGGGTTCGCTGATAAATCTTATATCCATGCTTATGATCGATTATCTTTCAGCTGTTGAGGAGGAACTGAAGGCTACCCTGGCCTTGATCATCCAGGCAATTATAACGATCGTGTTTATTTTACTCCTGAATCCGTTCCTTGGAATGGATGCGCCCTGGTATGCTACGGTTATTGGCTATATAGCAGCCCTGATCTATTTATGCTTTTTCTGTAATAATCCAACTGAAGGATTTTTCAGATTTCATCAAAAAAACCTGCTCCTTTTGACAGGCGGAAGGTTTGATAAGGACCATGTTGACGACTGGAAGCAGGCTGCGGAGGGTATCCTTACCGGACAAGAGCTTTCTATGGTAGAAGATAATCTTCTTACACCATTGATGAATTCATTACCTGATGGGATTTCTTTACAGACCTCTTTTACGATCCTGGAGCGTGATGATGGGGCGTTGGCAGCTATCCTGCGCTATGGATCAAAAAAAGATTATATTGGTACAGATCAGGATATACCGGAACAGGATGAAGATGATGATGAGTTTGCGCCGAACATTTGTATAAGATCTGAATTTCTTGGAGCACGCAGACTGATGATCATTTTTAGCAGAGAGGATAAAAACGAAAATTCTTGAAAAAGGAAGGTATGTATAACTATGAGTGAACAGAGTGCTGATGAATTATTTGCCGTATGCGGCGAAGAGACAATACCTGTAAAAGACAGCTGTAAGTCTGAAAGCGCCTCCGTAAAATATAGTCTTTGCTCTTCCACGAAAGACGAAATCAAGAGGTTTTGCAAAGAAAACAGCATACAGGTAACCTCCTTCATTACTACCGCCTTTGCGTTGACCCTGAAGTCGTATACTGCATCTGAAGGAGCTTTTTTTACATGCATGATCAATGGAAAAAGAGCTGCAGTCCGGCTTAAATGTGATGCCGGGGAATCCATTCTTTCTGAAATCAGACACTGTGAGTTTTTTTTCGAAACTGATGAATACGGCTATGAGGACATTGCTGAAAAATACAACCTGAATGGTATCGTATGCCTTGATCTTGATGGCAATTCAGCGTGTACTCCGGGAATACAGCTTATGCTCAGAGTTTTATCGGAGGATAAGGGTATTACCTGGGAGTGCGAATACGACCCGGCTGCTTTTTCAGAATATACAATAGATGGTCTGGTACGTATGCTTGACAATGTCACCAATGAGCTTATGAATAAAGAACGCCTTGGGGATGTATGCCTTACCACCAGGGCAGATGAGGAGAGAATACTTAACATATATGATGCTTCAAGTCCTTTTGAGGAAAAGCCCGGATATCGTCATCTTCAGGACTCTGCTGAAAAATATCCTGACAGGACAGCACTCATTGCGATCGACAGGACTCTCTCCTACAAAGAGCTTAATGAAGAAGCCAATGCTCTGGGCCATGTACTGAGGGAGAATGGTGCTGATATAGAAAGTAAGATAGCAGTCCTTGCAGACAGAAACAGCTATGGCTATGTAATGAGAGAGGGCGCCTTAAAGAGCGGCGGCGCCTTCATGCCGATAGATCCTGAGTACCCGGAAGAAAGGATAATGTATATCCTTGAAGATTCCGGATGCAGGATACTTGTGACGACCGGGGAGATCATTGACAGGCGAAAAGACCTTATGAGCAGCCTTAAGGCAGCAGGGGTCACTGTAATAGATGTAACAAAGGCAGTCAGAGAGGGAAGCAGGGACGATCTTAATATCGATGTACCGGGAGAAGCCCTCGCCTACGTGATATACACCTCAGGCTCCACAGGAAAGCCCAAGGGTGTGATGATCGAAAACCGGAATCTTGCCAACTTTGTGGATGATAACATTCACAATAAGGAGGCCAGAGTATTCACAAAGTTTGGAAGAGTTACTCTTGCCATGGCGGCTTTTACTTTTGATGTATCTGTTCTTGAGGAATTCGTTCCTCTCGGACACGGGCAGACAGTAGTACTTGCAACCATGGATCAGATCATGGATGCGCAGCAGATGAAGGCTCTGATCCTGGACAACAATGTTGAGTCCATGGCCTGTACTCCTACCTATATGCTCAACCTCACAGAGATAGAGTCTTTTGCCCCGGCCATAAAAAATCTTAAGAGCATAGATATCGGTTCGGAAGCTTTTCCTCCGGTCCTGTATACCAAGATGATGGAGATCAATCCCGGACTTTATATCGATAACAGCTATGGGCCTACAGAGTGCAGCGTAACCTGCACCTTAAAAGAACTCCACAGCGCTGATGATATAACGATCGGATATCCTTTATCCAATGTAAAGCTGGCAACCTTCGACAGAGACGGCCGCCTTCAGATCCCGGGCGCTCTGGGCGAGCTTGTTATCATGGGAAACGGAGTAGGACGAGGCTATGTTGGAAGAGAGGATCTTAATAAAAGGAATTTCATCACTCTTTTAGGTCTTCCAGCCTACAGGAGCGGTGACCTTGTGCGTATCAAAGAGGATGGAGATGTTGAATTCCACGGAAGGATAGATAATCAGGTCAAGCTCAGAGGACTTCGTGTAGAGCTTGGGGAAATAGAGAGTGTTCTTGGTAATTACCCCGGGGTGCGAAGCTGCATAGTGATCGTTGCAAAGGGCACAACAGACTACCTGGCCGCCTATTTCACGGCAGATGAAAAGGTGGATATAAAAAGCCTGAGGTCTTATCTTTCGTCTTACCTTACTTCCTACATGGTTCCCCAGGCATACATGCAGCTGGATGAGATGCCTGTGAATCTTTCAGGCAAGATAGACAAAAAGGCACTGCCCCAGGCTGCAATGATGGAAGATGAGATAGTCCCGCCTGAGAACGAAACTCAGGAGCAGATACTTGATATCGTTAAAGAAGTAATTGGTGATCTGCCTTTGGGCATCACATCTGATCTGTTTTCCTTTGGCCTTTCATCTGTAGGATGCATCAGGCTGTGCGCCCTTTTGTCAGAGCACTTTGGAAGAACCCTTAAAGTATCGGATGTCTTTGATAACAGTACAATTAAAGCTATAGACAGCATTCTGGAAAAAGCAGATGAAACGGCAGAGTATGAACTCAGAAAAGAGTATCCGCTTTCCATGACCCAGACAGGCATATATATCGAATGTATGCGCTATCCGGGCGCTACCAGCTACAATATCCCGGAGCTGCACAGACTTGGTGATGGAGTGGATACCTTAAAGCTGGCTAAAGCTATAGAAAAAGCCGTATCCGCGCATCCATATCTTTTCATGAAGCCTGTAAAGGATGATAAGGGCGTTGTACATGCAGGCAGAAGAGATGATCATCCTTTTGAAACTCCTGTAATCAGGTGCGAAAGCCTTCCTGCTTCAGATGAGCTGGTAAGACCTTTTTATCCGGATTCGGACGAGATCCTTTTCCGCGCGGAGATTTATGAGACCCGGAAGGGTAACTATTTCTTCCTCGATACCCATCACATCGTCAGCGACGGTGGATCCCTTGATATCCTGAAAAGGGATATAGACCGGGCATACTCCGGCGAGGAAATTGAAAAAGAAAAATATACGGGATATGAGTTTGCTCTTGATGAAGCAGCTGCAAGGGAAAGCGACCGCCTGACGAAAGCAAAGGCCTGGTACGACAGTTATTTTGCAGGCTGCGGCGGAGAGACACTTCCAATAAAGGATGGAAAGCAAGAAAACGGGCATATAGGCGTTTCGAAGATCATCGCAGAAACAGATGGAGCTTTGCTGCGACAGTTTTGCGAGGAGCATTCCTATACTCTTAATGCCTTTTTTGTGACCGCCTTTGGCCTTGCGCTTAAATCGTATACGGCATCTGAGAATGCCATATTTACTACGATCTATAACGGACGAAGTGATGGAAGACTTTCAGAGAGCGTATCCATGCTGGTAAAGACCCTGCCGGTCTGTTTGGAATGTGCTCCGGAAAACAAGGTCTCCGAGGCTATAGAAGAATGTCAGAAATATCTCCTGTCTGCAATGGCTAATGATATATACAGCTTTGCTGAGATAAGAAATGCTTATGATATCAAAGCTGATATCATGTTTGTTTATCAGGGAGAGTACGAGCATGGAGCAATGATCGGCGGAGAGTTTGCTGAACTTGAAATGCTTGGCTTATCAAAGGCAAGAGCAGGTATAGGCATAGACGTAAGTCTTGACGGATCAAAAATCGTATATGAGCTTGAGTACGATCCGGCGCTTTTCTCTGAGTTCACAGTAGAGAGTCTTGTCCACACGATGGACAATGCCACCAATGAGCTTATGAATAAAGAACGCCTTGGGGATGTATGCCTTACCACCAAAGCTGATGAAGAGAAGATCAGAAACCTTCATGACAGCGATTTCCCGGTAAAGGAAAGACCTGCTTATCGTCTTCTTCAGGATGCTGCGCAAAAGACACCTGACAGGAAGGCTCTTGTTGCCACAGACAGGACACTTACCTATAAGGAACTGAATGAGGAAGCAAATGCACTTGGATCTGTTCTCGGAAAAAGGGGAGCAAAACCGGAGAGCATTATCGCAGTGATGCCTGACAGGGACAGCTATGCCTATGTCATGAGGCAGGGGGTACTTAAAAGCGGCGGAGCATTCCTTCCCATAGATCCTGAGTATCCGGAGGAGAGAGTACGCTTTATTCTTGAGGATTCAGGCGCAAAGCTCATAGTGACAAAAAGAGAGATCCTGGAAAGACGCCGGGAGATGTTTGACAGTCTGGCTGAAAGCGGAGTCGAGCTCATATGCGTTGAAGATGCAGTAAAAGAGGGAGAAAAGGACAACCTGGACGTAACTGTCCCTTATGAGGCGCTGGCCTATGTCATTTATACCTCCGGTTCAACAGGAAAGCCGAAGGGGGTTATGCTCACAAATAAAAATCTCGTGAATTTCGTTGATGATAATGAGAAAAACCACGAGATCCTTGGCTATACAAGGAGAGGCCGTGTAAGCCTTGCAATAGCAGCGCTTACTTTTGACTTTTCCATAATGGAGGAGTTTGTTCCTCTTGCCAACTGCATGACGGTGGTTCTTGCAACTCATGAAGAGATAATGAATCCTGTCATGCTTGGAAAGCTTATGAACGATAATCATGTGGATGTCATGAGCTGTACGCCAAGCTACCTGATGAACATGCTGGATATGGGTGAGTTTACGGATGCTTTTACAGATGCAGTCAAGGCTCTGAAGAGTGTGGATATGGGAGCCGAAGCCTTCCCGCCGGCACTTTATGGCAAGCTGAAAGAGATAAATCCTGATATATGCATAATGAATGGTTATGGCCCTACCGAGGCAACCATAAGCTGTACCATGCAGATCGTAGAGGACACGGAGAACATCACCATTGGGATACCTAATGCAAATGTTCACATTGCCACGATTGACAGGGATGGCCGGCTTCAGGGACCTGGAGCTCTGGGAGAACTTGTGATAATCGGCGACGGCGTAGGACGAGGCTACATAGGAAGAGAAGATCTTACAAAAAAGAGTTTCATAAGACTGTTTCATCAGCCTGCCTACCGAAGTGGAGATCTTGTACGGATCAAGGAAAATGGTGATATTGAGTATCACGGACGGATTGACAATCAGGTCAAGCTAAGAGGCCTTAGAGTTGAGCTTGGAGAGATAGAGAGCGTCATATGTTCATATCCCGGCATCAGATCTGCTATCGTTATCGTTATAAAGAAAGAGAGCGAGTATCTGGCTGCATACTTCACTGCTGACATGGAGATTGACATTGATGAGTTCAGGGCACATCTTTCATCTCAGCTTACTGCTTATATGGTTCCACAGGCTTTTATGCAGCTGGAGGAAATGCCTCTTACTGCAAATGGCAAGATTGACAAAAAGGCCTTGCCTGATCCCGGAATGGAAGAGGAAAAGATCGTGCCTCCTAAGAATGATCGACAGAAGATCATTCTTGAGGAAATAAAGAAGATAATAGGAGATGTTCCTGTTGGAATTACGACGGATCTTGTAGCTGCAGGTCTTTCATCACTTGGATGTATAAGGCTTTGCGGTGTGCTGGCCAGTGAATTTGGCAGGAATGTGACCATCGCCGAACTGTTAAAAACAAAAACTGTCATTGAAATAGAAAAATTTCTGGAGACTAAGGGAGATGATGAAGAGCTCGAACTAAGAAAAGAGTATCCTCTTTCCATGACTCAGATGGGAATATTTGTTGAGAGTATTCATTATAAAGATTCTACTGTTTATAATATACCGCTCCTGTATGAGCTTTCTCCGGAAACTGATATGAACAGACTCCGTCTTGCATTAGAAAAGTCTTTGAAGGCTCACCCATATCTGTCTATGACGCTCAGGGTGAATGAAGAAGGAGAGGTTTTTGCCGTAAGAAATGACGAGATAAAGGCGGAATTTTTTGAGGGGACTGTTTTGCCTTCTGATGAGGAGCTGGTCAGACCATTTGATCTGACTGTGGGAGAGCCTCTTTGCAGGATCGGCCTGTATGCTTCCAATGAGGGGAAGTATCTCTTCATTGATACCCATCACATTATATGTGACGGTGAATCCTTAAATATCTTTATGGAGGACATCAACAGGGCATATTTGGGCGAAGATGTGGAATCAGAGCAGTTTACCGGATTTGAGGCGGCTCTTGTTGAGAAGATAAGAAGAAACTCTGACCAATTTGAAAAAGCAAAAAAGTGGCACGATCGTATTTTTGGCAGCTGCAAAAAGGTTACTCTTCCTCCGGCAGAAGAAATAACTGCAATTGAAGATGAGGGACACTTCGTTCTGACAGGAAGGATTTCGGCAGAAGATATCAGAGCATTCTCTGAGAGGAATCGTCTTGGTCTCAATGCGTTTTTTACCTTTGCTGTGGGACTTTCGCTGAAAGTATGTACCGGTTCGGAGGAAGCCGTATTTGCCACGATTTATAATGGACGAAATGACAGCAGGCTAAGCCGCAGTATCGGAATGTTTGTAAAGACCATTCCGGTATTTATAAGTCCTTCACCCGAGATGGATGTAGCTGATGAAGCAGGTAAATGCCAGAGTATGCTGTTAAATGCCATGGCCTGTGACATTTTCAGTTTTGCTGAGGTATGCAGCACCTATGGAATTGGTTCTGATGTGCTTTTCGCATTTCAGGGAGACCATACAGACGATGAGATCCTTATCGGAGGAAAAGAGGCCAAAGAGAAGGAACTTGAACCGGGCGCTTTCAAAGCAAAATCACCATTTGGACTTGATATATATCTTAAGGATGATAAGGTGGTCTATGAATTCGAGTATGATACAGAAATGTATGGCAGAACCACACTGGAGCGCTTCTATAAGCTGATGGAAGAGGTGATACGAGGTCTTTTAACCTGCAGAACAGTTGGAGATGTGCTTTCTCTTAGTGAGGTAAAAGTATTCCGGGGCGAACACACAGCCGTTGCAGATAAAGACATTCCCGATACCGGTACAGATACTCAGGCTCAAAAAGAAGCGGCAGGGACTTTTAAAGGATCAAAGCAGTTTAAGGTGATGGAAGAACATATTCTGGAGATATTCAGAAGGATCCTTGGTCACAAAGATTTCTGCCTGGATGATAATTTCTTTGAACATGGCGGAACTTCTCTTTTGGCAGCCAAGGTAATGATGGCCATAATGGTCAAAGATTATCCTGTAGTGTATCAGGATATATTTAATAAGCCAACACCAAGACAGCTTTCAGAACTTCTTTTCTCCAAGATAGAAAATCAGTGGAAAGAAGAAACTGTTCAAGGGCACGAAGGTCAGAAGAATGAAGAAGATCCTGCAGCGAATGAGCATGCAAAAGCGCTTTCCCACAACTTGCCACAGTATCTGGATAATATAAAAGCCGAGGGTCTGGGAACCGTTCTTCTGACCGGTGCTACGGGATTTTTGGGAGTCCATGTGCTCAGACAGCTCCTTGATTCCGGGGTTTTGAAAATCTATTGCCTCCTTCGAGCGGGTAAATTTGGTGCAATGCGTCACCTTAAACAGAATGTTTTATATTACTTCGATGACTTTGACGAGAGTCTGTTTGGAGACAGGATAGTAGCGGTCGAAGGAGATATCACAGATGCGCAGTGCATCCGGGGACTTGAGAAATATAACATTGATACGCTGATAAACTGTGCCGCTTCTGTCAAGCACTTTGCAGAACTGGAGTTTCTTAAGAATATCAATGTATATGGAGTTGCTAACCTTGTTGATCTGTGCCTTAAAAAGGATATCCGTCTGGTACATATATCAACGGTTTCAGTATGCGGCGAAAGGTATGTTGATTCTCAGGGAGAGACTACTCTCAGAGAGTGTGACCTTGACATCGGACAGCAGGTAAGATCAAACGCCTACGTTTATACGAAATATCTGGCTGAAAAGCTCATTCTTGATGCCATAGAGGAGAAAGGACTTAAGGCAAAGATAATCCGAATGGGTAATCTCATGAGCCGATATGAGGATGGTGAGTTCCAGATCAACTTTAACACTAATAATTTTATGAATACATTAAAGGCCTACGTGGTTCTCGGGTGCTTCCCTGTGCAGGAAATGGACGTAGAGGACGAATTCTCTCCTGTCGACGAAGCAGCCAGGGCTACAGTACTGCTGGCAGGTAGCAATAGTGAGTTTACTGTGTTTCATGCCTATAACTCCCATACCATACAAATGGGAGACCTGGTACGGGCGCTTAATGAGAATGATCTGAAAGTGGATGTGGTAGATGAAAAGGAATTTAATGACAGGCTGCACGCAGCTCTTATGGATGAGGGTATCAACCGCTTTGTTTCTCCACTTGTAAACTATAAAACCGATAATGATGAGAATATTATCGAAAATGATGCAGATAACAGGTTTACGGTGAAGGCACTTTACAGACTTGGATTCCAATGGAATATCACCGACATGGAATATATCGTGAATGCGATAGCAATGCTGAAGACATTGGGATTTTTTGACACCTTTTAATGAGGTTTTGACCATTATCCACTTTGTTTGATGAACCCGGTATGCGCATGTTACTGATCTACAAAGGATTATGAGATTTTGATAATGACCCACGGCTTTTTTTATGTTATGATTAATCTGTGTTGATTATTTTCAGGAGGGCCGTGATGGGAAATACAAAATCTAAAAAACAAACATCCAAATCAGCCAAAAGCAGGGGAATGGGGATCAAATGGAGAATGCTGGCTCTGATCCTTCCCGTAGTTATCCTTGCTCTGGTGATCGTAACTGTAGTAAGCGCTTCGCTTTCAAAGAAATCCATTAATGAGCAGACAGGTCTGTATATGAATTCCGAGCTTCAGGCTAATGTCAATGACGTTGACGGCAAGCTCGAGACTATACGTACCACTGCCGAGAATCTTTCAATTTTTGTTTCGGAAACATACGGCAAAATGAATATGGCATCCTACGGCAAGGTTTTTTCCGGAGCTGTACAGGCCAATGACCTTATCCTCGGAAGCGGGATATGGTTTGAACCCAATGTTTATCAGGGGGATCCCAGATATGCCGGCGAGCAGTATGTAGGTCCCTACTGGTATAAGGACGGGGGTTCAATCGTGGAGGACTGGGAATATTCAAATGCGGAATATGATTATTTCTCACAGGAATATTATACCAATGCGAAGGCCATGACTTCTCTCGATGCCGTGATAACAGATCCTTATTATGATCCTTCAAGCCAGAGCGTAATGGCCTCCTGTTCGGCTCCCATATTTAATTCTGACGGTCAGTTTATCGGCTGTATCACCGTTGATATGAGTCTTGATACCATCACATCCCTTGTGGGAAGCATCAAGGTGGGAGAGGGCGGATATGCCATCATGCTTTCCTCTGACGGAACCTATATCTATACGAAGGATGCAGCAAAGGTTCAGAACGGAGCAAATATCTCTCAGGATACCGGCGGTATCGGAACTATCGCATCTACTGTAATGGGAGGCGAAAAGGGAGAGACCGAATATAAGGAAGGAATGGAGACCTTTGATGTCTTCTATGATGCTATCCCCGAGGTTTCATGGAAGCTTCTGCTCGTTATGCCCCAGTCGGAGATAAATGCTCCTGTCACGCGCATGACCACTGTTTCCACTATCATCTGTATAGTTGCCATCATACTTTGCATAATCATCATATTCTGGATGGCAAGCTCCATAGCAAAGGCCATCATGGGCGTAAATCTCTTTGCAAAGGAGCTCGCAGCCGGAAACTTCACTACGAAGAAGCTTGATAGCCGCAGGAAGGATGAGATCGGCGAGATGAGCCATGCGCTTGATGATATGTATCAGAGCAACAGCGGCATAATCAGCAATATCTCGACCGAGGCGAATAATGTAAATGATGCCTCCAGTACTCTGAGCGCCATGAGCGAGGAGCTCTCGGCAGAATTTGCAAAGATCAAGGATAATATGGAATCCGTGAATGATGCCATGATGTCGACCGGTGCAGCGACCCAGGAGGTTTCGGCATCAGTGCAGGAGGTTAATGATTCCGTACAGGGACTTGCCCAGGAGACTGCAGAGACAGAGAAGCAGGTCAAGGAGATCAAGATAAGGGCTCTGGATATCCAGAAAAAGAATCAGGCTGCGCATGACAGCGCTATCCAGATAACAAACCAGCGCAGGATGGAGCTTAATGAAGCAAATGAGAAGGCAAAGGTTGTCAGCGAGATATCCAATCTTGCAGATGCCATCGCAGCGATCGCAAGCCAGATAGACCTTCTTTCACTCAATGCTTCCATCGAAGCTGCAAGGGCAGGTGAGGCAGGCCGCGGATTTGCCGTAGTCGCTTCCGAGATCAATAATCTCGCAACAGATACCAATGAGGCTGTAGGCGAGATCAAGAAGACCATAGACAGCGTACAGGAGGCTTTCGGAGACCTTTCCTCGGGAAGCAACAAGCTGCTTGACTTCGTGACAGGCACAGTCACTCCTGACTATGAGAACTTTGTAAAGGTCGGCAAGCAGTATGGAGATGATGCTGAGCTCTTCGGACAGCTTGCTACCAGGATCCAGGATATGACTGATAATATCCGCAATTCCATGCAGGAGGTCAATGACGCGGTTGCAAGCATAGCCGAGAGTACGCAGGAGACTGCATCTCACAGCGCAGATGTCACGAGCTCTGTGGACAGTGTGGCCAGTGCTGTAGATTCCGTCGCAGAGCTTGCTACAGACCAGCAGCATACTGCAAGCAACCTTACCGAGATAGTGAGTCATTTCAAGCTTCAATAGGTGGACCTGGGGGACGGGGTTTAGAGCTCACAAGTTAACATAATCCGGTTTCGCTGAAAAAGATCATCATATAGACGGTACGGGAGGCTGAGCGCTTCCTGTACCGTCTTTTAGCCTTCGACCAGATGACGGTTTGTGCTGCCGACAAGCACTCGAACATATTTTCCGAAAAGATGTTCTGTTTTTAAATAAAATATGATAAAATATATTGCGTTATTACGATGCGTTACAGCAGTGAATATTACAGCGATGTATACGACAGGAAAACCGGGCCAATTATACGCCAAGACATCCGGTTCAATTGTGAATATTTCAATTGTGAAGATATATTTTTTGAAAACAGTGTAGCAACAGAAAGGAAAACAATAATATGACTAAGGGAAAGATAAGCGACAAACAAAGACAGATACTGGAATATATCAAATCCGAGATCCTTGAAAAGGGTTATCCGCCGGCTGTGCGTGATATCTGCCAGGCTGTGAACCTGAAATCCACATCATCGGTACATGCTCATCTGGAAACCCTGGAAAAAAACGGCTATATCAGACGCGATCAGACCAAACCCAGAGCCATAGAGATACTTGATGAGGATTTCAATCTTAACCGCCGTGAGCTTACCAATATACCACTTATAGGAACCGTAGCAGCCGGTCAGCCGATCCTGGCGCAGCAAAATATAGAAAACTACTTCCCGATGCCTGTAGAGATGGCTCCCAACAGCCAGTGCTTCGCATTAAGGGTTCAGGGTGACAGCATGATCAATATAGGGATCAATGATGGAGATTATGTATTTGTAAAAGAAACAAATTCCGCAAAAAACGGTGATCTGGTGGTAGCCCTTGTAGACGATTCGGCTACAGTCAAAAATTTCTATAAAGAAAACGGTCATATAAGACTGCAGCCTCAGAATGATGATATGGAGCCCATAATCGTACAGGACTGTAAGATACTCGGACAGGTATTCGGGGTGTTCAGATTATACTGAATATACCCGGAGTGTTCAGATCATACAAAAAGTTAAGTGTGTTCAAACCAGGCTTAAAGTTCGCATAATTTATATTATACGAACAAATAAAGATCGGTAGGGATAATATGAATAAGGGTTATTAAAAATACTTCTACTCTTTTATACGAATGAGTTTGGGTTGTGGCAAGTCCCACAGATCCAGGGTTTAATGTACCCGTGGGATTATTTTCCGCTTACTTATGATCAGGGAGTTTTACGGATTATGATGTTTTAATGATTTGCTGAACATCCATTCACGGATGTCTTTTCCGAATTTTTCATCTGAAACCGCGACCCAGGAACAGTGTGCATTAACTCCGAAGAATTTCTTCATCCATCCCTTAGGATATTCTGTATAACGGATGTCTGTATCCTTATCAAAGTATTTTTTCAAAACTTCATATATTTCAGCAGAGCCCATATAGAATTTTGATGTCTCTCCGACGTTTCCATATGAAGCCTTTACTATCCGGTCATCCTCTGCGTGGACCATCCATACGGGAAGCTTCAGAAGCTCTTTGATCCGGTCTCCGCTTGTGGCTCCGCATATAGGTACGGCTGCAGCATAATATTCAGGGAATTTTTTTATGAGATTAAAGGTCCCGAGGCCTCCCGCGCTGTATCCATATACATATATACGGTCAGTATCAATATTATGGAATCTCTCCGTGAATGATATCACAAAATCCTGCACCTGTCTTGTGATATCATTCCTGGACCAGTGTTTGTGCTGATCACATTGAGGAACCAGAACATAACACGGATGCTTAAGCTGCCAGGATTCTCTGGCAAACATCGTGCCTATCTCATGAAGCTCCAGCTGAAGTGAATTATCATCGCCGAAGGCGTCTGCGCCGTGAAGATGCAGGACAAGAGGATATTTTTCTCCTGCGGCAGATTTTGGAGTGAAGTATCTGTATTTAAAATAAATATGATCTTCGCCATGCCAGATCCCCGAAGAGAATCCGGCGGCGATGATACTGTTATCTTCTCCGGGTTTATCCCAGTCGGCAGGCCAGACCATCTATACGAGGGCCGCAGTGATTATAGCCATAGAGTATACTTCTGTCCCGTTACAGCCTCTGGAAAGGTCGTTTACCTGTGCATTAAGTCCGAGAAGTATGGGACCGTAGGCTTCGAAATTACCTACCCTCTGAGCTATCTTGTAGCCTATATTGCCGGCATTTATGTCAGGGAATATAAAAGTATTGGCATAGCCTGCTACAGTTGAATCAGGAGCCTTCTGGCGCGCAACTCTGGGAGATACGGCTGTATCGAACTGAAGCTCGCCCTCTATGGGGATATCGGGATAGGCAGCCCTGGCCTTCTCTGCAGCATTGCGCATTTTATCCACGCTCTCTCCATGTCCGGAATGAAGTGTTGAATAACTTAAGAATGCGACCTTGGGATCGACACCGAAAAGCTTTGCGCAATTTACGGTTTCTCCGCAGATCTCCACCAGCTCATCTTCGCTTGGATTGATATTGATGGCACAGTCGGCCATGGCAAGTACTTCATTCTCGCCGGTCGCTGACGGACGTACAAGGATGAAGCAGGAAGAAACAATGGAATTGCCAGGCTTGGTCTTGATTATCTGCAGGGCCGGACGCACGGTATCTGCAGTTGAATAGGTAGCCCCTCCGAGCAGGCAGTCAGCAAATCCCATCTTTACAAGCATGGTACCGAAATAATTGTATTCGAGCATTGTGGTCTGGGCCTTCTCCAAGGTTACACCCTTGCTTTTTCTGAGCTCGTAAAATTCATGGGCCATCTCATCAAGCTTTTCATATTTTTTAGGCTCTATGATCTCCGCGCCTCTGATATTATAACCCGCATCCTCTGCAGCCTTTAATATCTTCTCTTCATTACCGAGGAGTACAGGCTTTAAGAAATTGCTGGCAAGAAGTCTTGAAGCTGCTTCAAGAATCCTGGGATCAGTCCCTTCGGTCAGAACTATCCTTTTAGGATTCCTTTTTAATTTATCGATCATTGCGCCAAAACCGAACATTTTATGATACCCCCTAATTTGAAAATCTATGTATTGTGATATCGGTCTGTTTCCATGATGTCATGATCATGCCGCGCTTTTTCCGGATAGCATATCCGAAAATTCATGCAGGCTTGATTTCCGGATATAATATACAGAAATTCAAGCAGAGTTGATTTCCGGATACAGTATACAGAAATCATCTTCGCTGCTTTAGACCCTGACATCTTTATATCATATTATATATTAACAGATTTCTTTGGAATGTGTATATTTTTTTTAAGAACATAACATTCCTGTCATTCCTCTGCTATCCTTCTGAAGAAATCACGCTGTTCTTCAGTTGAGATAATATGCAGGGGCTTATTCTGCTCCATCCTGTAGCCCGAATCAGACAGATGCGCCCCATACGAGCGGAATGCGCCCCGTCTTAAGGACACTACCCTGGGGATCCCCAAAGCCCCGGTCTCGCGCGCATGACAGTAGTCTTTATTGTGCTCCTTAAGAAAACCGTCTATTATGTCAGAGCATTTGGAATCATTATTGGATCTGCCCATCCCGGTTTCGATATAAACAGTATAATCCGGTGTCCCTGAGGATTCGCCGGCATCTATACAGAATCCAAGGATAGCTGCTCCCATACATCTGCCTAAATGATCTGCAGCCTCCTCGATCTGCCGCATCGTAACATGCTCATTTGCAAGGTCCATAACCTGGTTTTTCCGGTAGGAAATGCTTACAACGGGCATTCTGCCATAGAAATCGACTACCTTTACGATGTCCTGGACCGAATAACGGTATAATCCGGACAGGGTTGTGACATAGAGCTCATATTCTGCGTCCTTTTCAACCTCCCATGCCATAAGAGGCCTCTCAGGGCTGCCGTCAACGGGCATGAATTCAAATACAGCCGAATCAGGTATCAGAACATAATCTGCATCTTCGGAATTCATATTCAGTGATATACCCAGATTGCTCTCGGAGGTCGCATATACAAAATGATGGATCGGGGTTCTGCCGATATATTTCCTTAAGGATCTCATGTAGCTTGCAAAAATGCTGCCGCCGGCAACACAGACGTATCTGAGCTCAGGCCATATCTTTGCTGCAAGTCCCTTTCCGTCGCCAAGGGGGATATTCTTTAATTCGTTTGCCCTTGCAGGATTTCCTTTGAGCCTCCCCTCGATGTATGCCTTCCATTCATCGCTTATACCAAAATGAGGAGATACCCTGCCCGTCATGATATCCTCGATAAAATATTCCCAGTTCCGGCACAGATAATCAAACAGTCCCACTATCTTATGCACGAAGATCGCGTGTATAGCCGTCACAGAACGCTCCTCCAGAGCGAATCTGAGCTTCATATAAAGCATGTCCTCCAGCTTTCCGGGGAATAAGACCTCCTTCGGAGCCGTATAAAGCTCATAATCTGTCAATCCGGCATTTTCACGGAACAGATAGGGAGCGCCGGCTCTGACTCCACTCATGGTGCCATTCTCCATTTCAGTAAGGAAATACTCTCCTATATTGAAGATCTTAGGCTTCGGATTTGATCTGCCCCTTGCCTTGAAGTAATCATTGATGCACTCTCCCACTCCTTCTATCCAGTACCTGCCCTGCAATTCGATATCCTCAGAGGTAAGGGGGATATATTTAGGCTGGTCGGAGGCTCCGGAGCTTATACAGTAATAAGTGACATCATCTGAGGTGAGCACCTTGCTCTCGCCTGAGATCATACGGCTGATATAGTCCTCGTAATCTTTCCAGTCAGTGAGCGGAACCCTGCTTTGATAATCCATGCAGGAATCAATTCCCGAAAAAACGTATTTTCTCCCGTAAACAGTATCGGAATTCTTTTTCAGTATCCTGGCAAGAAGTCCCTTTTGTGTATTCTCGGCATCCTCTGCTATTTGTTTAAGATCATCCAGAACGCTGTCAGACATAAAAACCCCCGGAAACAGTCATAATAATAAAAATCCGATGCATAGACCGTATGCACCTGCCTATTAGATTATACCTCTAAACATAAGGCAAGGCAATTAAACAGAAAATATGTTCGATTGTTATTGACAAGCGAAAATATGTTCGATATAATACTTAAAAACAAACACATGTTCGCAACACATGTTCGATCACGGAGAAGAGATCATGCAGACAGCCTACAGGAAAAAGACCAATAAGATAATCATAAGAGCCATGCTCCGCAGAAGGTTGGAATTAAAGAGGAATATATTCAGGCTTGCAGTGGCAATGCTGTTTGCAATGACCCTGGCCACCTTCACTCTATCAATAAGATCTTTTGCGAAGGACAGAGACTCCGGCAGGACCGTACAGAAGTATTATACTTCATATACAGTTCAGAAGGGGGAGAATCTGTCAGTGATAGCCCGTAGATTCATAACTGATGATTATTCTTCCATGGACAAATATCTGGCTGAGGTTGTTTCGATCAATCATCTTATCTCCCCGGCCGGTATAGATGCAGGACAGGAGCTTATCCTGCCGTACTATTCCTGCGAGACAGCGGCTCAGTCTTATTAAGGATCTGTGCGAAAATTAATACTGCAGCTTTTTTTGTACATGTTCTTAGCTGTCCCGATGATAACCGTCATTGAAAGCAAGACTCTCAAACAGACGGTGGTATTGTTCAGAGTTCTATGACCGGACCTCCCTTCCATATATGTTCCAGATCATAGAACTCTCTTGCTTCTCTGTCAAAGATATGGACTACTATATCCGTATAATCCATTAAGATCCAGTTGGATTTATCCTTTATCTGTCCCTCGATATTCTTTACCGGGATATTCTCCCTGATCATATACTCCTCCACAGCATCCTGGAGAGCATCCATCTGATTGGGATTATTGGCTGTTGCCAGAATAAAATAATCTGCTATATCCGATAAGGAGGTAATATCGATGATCTTTATATTCTCCGCCTTTTTTGATTCCAGAGCCTTTGATATTCCTTTTGCAAGCTCAATGCTGTCCTTCATTCTTCACCTCTGTAATAAAACCTGTATGTTCTTTCTGTTTCCGGATCTATGGCCGCTGTTTTATCATTAAGATAATTTAAGGTATCATGAAGTATTGTCTCTACAGCCTTGTCCAGATCCGTAAAAGCAAGAGCCCTTACCTCCCTGAGGTTTTTTGCCTGATTCCTTCCGGGTTCGATATAATCCGCTGTGAAAATGATCTTCTGCAAAAGGCTCATGCCCGGCTCGCCTGTTGTATGCGTCCTTACGGCATTGATGATATCCTTGTTGTTTATTCCATATTTGTGTTCGGCCAGATATGCGCCCAGCCCCGCGTGTATAAGAGCCGGATTCTTTTTTTCGATATCGGTAAGCCTGATACCGTACTTATCGCAAAGCTTGATCTTTTCATCATTCGGGATACACTTGGCACAGTCATGAAGCAGACCGGCTGTGAAGGCATCATCAATATCCGATCCGTATTTCATCGCAAGGCAGGATGCGGTATAAGCAACTGCAAGTGTATGCTGGTATCTGTCTTTATCAAGAGTTTTTTTGATCTTCTTTTTTAATTCATAGTTTTTCTCGGTCATCTGTACAGTCCATTCTCTTTGATGTATTTGGCTACTTTATCCGGAACAAAGGAACGTATGTCCCTTCCTTCGGCGATATATTCTCTTACAGTGCTTGATGAAAGATCCGATATCCTGATATCCAAAGGCCTTATGGCGGCATTATACCTTCCTTCGTATTCTCTGATCTTTCGTATCAGATCTGTATACGTGTGGTTTTCTGCATCCGCTCTTTGGGCTACGGCTATAATGCAATGACTGAATATATATTCCGGATCCTTCCATTGATCGAGCATAAAAAAGGTATCGGAGCCTGTAATAAAATAGTAGGTTGAAGAAGGGTCAGCCTCAAGAAGCTGCTGTATGGTATCGCGGGTGTAGGAGTTTCCGGATCTTTTGATCTCCAGATCGGATACCTCCAAAAAGGATATATCCTCAGCTGCAAGCAGACACATCTCATATCTTAAGTCTGAAGGGAGGACGTCCTGGCTCCTTTTCAGATAGGAAACACCGCTGGGCATAAGTATCACCCTGCTGAGCGAAAGCTGTTCATAAGCGCTTTTTGCGAGCAGGATATGCTGATCATGTATTGGATTAAAGGTACCACCGAGGATACCGACACTGCGCCTGCCCATGGTACTATTGAGGCAATACTATCTTAGGCTTCTTAGAAGGCCTGTATAATACAAATTTGCGGCCTATTACCTGAACTGCAGATGACCTTGTTCTTTCTGCTGCAGTATCCGCGATCGCTCTAGGATCATCATCACAGTTCTTTAATATGGAAACCTTGATAAGCTCTCTTGCTTCGAGTACGTCGTCAAGTCCCTTTACTATCTCCGGAGTAAGGGATTCTTTTCCTATCTGCATGACAGGATCAAGCTTTGATGCAAGTCCCTTTAGATATGATCTTTGTTTTGATGATAATTTCATTATATCTGCTCCGTCGTTAATAAAATACGTTGGCTTTACGTGGTTAATGCCAATTTCTCCGCTTTGCTCTCACTTCAGGTAAAATACTCAAAGAAATGACCGTACATCCTTACGGTATCGCCGTCCTGGATCCCCAGCTCCTTCAGCTCGGCGTCTATGCCGTTATCCTTGATGAACTTCTGGAAAAAGAGGAAGCCTTTTTCGGAGTTCAGATTCGTATAACCAAGCATTTTTTCTATGCGGGGCCCTTCTATAACATATTCTTTGTTTTTGCTGTCATAGCCTACGGTATAGGGCTCCTTTGCTGCCACATGGGTCTCCGGGAAATATTCCTGCTCAAATCTTGCGCCTTCATCCTTGTGAAGCGCAACAAGCCCGGATACATGATAAAGCAGCTCCTTAAGGCCCTCACCTGTGGCGGCGCTAATGGGAAAAACCCTGGTGTCTCCGTGTTCATATTCCTCCCGGAGCCTTTTTATTACAGTCTCCCTGTCTCCGGCTGATAAAAGATCCAGCTTGTTTGCCGCTATTACCTGCGGCCTTTTGGACATATCCGCATTATAGGATACAAGCTCGTGATCAATCCTTGCTATATCCTCTACAGGATCGCGTCCTTCCACAGAGGCTCCGTCAACTACATGGATCAGAACCTTGGTACGCTCTATATGGCGCAGGAAATCATGGCCAAGCCCTGCTCCCCCTGACGCTCCTTCGATAAGTCCGGGGATATCAGCCATTATAAATCCCTCTGCATCATCGAGATCCACAACTCCGAGATTAGGCTCCAGAGTGGTGAAATGATAATCGGCTATCTTTGGTCTGGCGTTAGTAACTCTTGAGATAAGCGTTGATTTACCCACATTGGGATAACCAACAAGCCCCACATCGGCAATACATTTAAGCTCAAGAGCGATCTGCAGCTCTATCGCATCCTGACCGGGCTCCGCATACTGCGGTATCTGCATGGTGGGTGTGGCGAAGTGCCAGTTGCCCTTTCCGCCTTTTCCTCCGAAGAGTACTGTAAAACGGGTATTATCTCCTGACATGTCAGTGATGACCTTGCGGGTATTTGCTTCGAAAATGACCGTACCTTCGGGAACCTTCAGCACAAGGTTCTTTCCGCTTTTTCCATGTCGGCGGTTTCCGCCGCCCTCCTGACCGCTCTCAGCCACGAATTTGCGCTTGTATCTGAAGTTTTGAAGAGTACTCATGCCCTTATCCACTTCAAAGATGACATCTCCGCCTTTGCCGCCGTCTCCGCCGTCAGGACCTCCCGCGGCCACGTATTTCTCCCTGTGGAAGCTGACATGTCCGTCTCCGCCTTTTCCTGATTTAATTGTAACCTCCGCATGGTCAGCGAACATATATCACCTCGTAATGCCGGCTATGATAATCATTAAAGGCTTCGGACTATGTCAGCCCAAAGCCTTGAAATACTGTAGAATCAAACCTGCAGATCCTTATTTTGCCTCTACGGCATAAACACTGGCCTGCTTTCTGAATTTGTCCTTCCTCTCAAAACGAAGGACACCATCTATAAGAGCATAAAGTGTATCATCTCCGCCTCTGCCGACATTCTTGCCGGGATGGATATGAGTGCCTCTCTGCCTGTAGATGATATTTCCGGCTTTTACGAACTGTCCGTCAGCTCTTTTTGCGCCAAGTCTCTTTGCTTCGGAATCACGGCCGTTCTTTGTGGAGCCGACTCCCTTTTTGTGAGCAAAGAACTGAAGATCAAGTCTAAGCATCTTTATTAACCTCCTTAAGCCTCTAACACCTTTACATATTTTCGCCCGTATTGTTCCTCTATGGAAACCATCCCCAGGTGGAAGGTACGGAGCAGGATCTCTGATCTGTCGGAAGGCTTTTCGGCAAGCCTTGCTTCTATGAACCCCTTTTTTCTGTCAATATTTATGACCATGGGTTCATCAGGAAGAAACTGCTCTATGGCATTTACCGTATTTATGGTCAGCATAGATACTGCTGAACATATTATATCATTTCCGGCTTCTGCAAAAAGAGCATGTCCGGACACCTTGAATCCGATGATGTCCATAGACTTATCCCTTGTGATCAGAACCTCTATCATACACCGCTCATGCGTTGATCTTTTCGATCTGAACCTTTGTGTATGCTTGCCTGTGACCGTTTTTCTTGTGATAGCCGGTCTTTCTCTTGTAGTGGTATACGATGACCTTTTTGCCCTTGACCTGATCCTGTACCTTGCCTGTAACAGAAGCTGATTCGACAAGGGGAGAACCGATCGTCAGTTTGTCTCCGCCCACTGCGAGAACCTGGTCGAAAGTAACATCATCTCCGGCATTGGCATCAAGCTTTTCAACATAGATGACATCGCCCTCGGAAACCTTATACTGCTTTCCACCTGTCGCAATTATTGCGTACATATGGCACCTCCTTATTCTTTACTCGCTGCTTTCGGTGGCATCTCAAAGCGATGCGCTTAAACCTTTTCATGCGGCATACCACGCTATAATAGCAATAAGAGGTATTAAAGTCAAGCTTTTTCGTTAGATTTTTCCTAAGCTGTGCGGCATTTATATGCCGGATAACGTTGCATAAAAAGAGACTGTGGATCAGCTTTCGTCTTCTGATCCACAGTCTTCTTCACATGATCACTTCAAAGAATATCAGTTATACCATAGCCTGTAGCAGCGGTAAATTGCTGTCCACAATCAAGGCAGGTATAAAGATCTTTTTGAACACTCGCAAGCTCATCACTGTCACACGTGAATCTGTTCCATTTTGAGTTTTTACAGTTCGGATTCGGACATACTATCCTCTCGCCGTAAGACCATGCTCCTTCTATCTCCTGAACGAATCCGCCGCTTACCTGATCAATCTGTTCCTCAGAAAGTTTTCTGCTGTTAAGCTTCTTTTCTTCCATTTCTATCCTCCTTAGGTGTATTATTTCTATTCTCTATAAAATATATACGAAGCCGATATACCTTCAGGCAGGAAAAATGTCAGGTATTCATACTGCTTTCTTTAACATTCCTACAGTATCAGCCTTTAAGGTGAATGATACATCGGATCCGGAAATCCTGAAGCTGTAAGTATGATCGCCATTGGGATCGATCACAGGATTTACGACGGTTCCGTCATCTGTTACAAATACAAGCGAGTTGTCTGCAATCCTGAATTTTCCGCCAAGCACCTTTCCGTTTTTAAGTGAGAAAAGGAAGGTTTTGTCAGCATACAGGAAAAGTTTGAAGCATTCATTGGTATTTGTTCCGCCTGATACCATCGTACCGCCCTGGAAAGGAACAATGAGCTTCTGTCCTGTGCAGGCGCAGGCAGCTGTTATGGCACCGATCGGGTTATTATTATTGTTGTTGTCAGAGTCCTTCTTTGAAGAATGAGAATGATGTCTTCCATCGTCAATAACTGTCAGCGCGCCAAGGCTTGTATCATCATTCAATACCACCGATGCTTTTTTGATGTGGCTGTTGCCGAGCAGGATGGTACCGTAATTGTTGATATGGCTTTTTACAGGAGGCGACAGTGTGATCCTCTTTTCCTCTACATTAGGAGCCTCAGGGGTAGGTTCAATGGGAATTATGGCTTCAGATGCCTCAGCAAGATATATGTTGCCGGTCTCACTTGCAATACAGCCATAATTATTGAGGGTACCCGGGAAAAGAAGGATATCTCCGTTGTTCAGCAGCATCGCGTTTGCATATACATTACCGTCCCTGTCCTGTCCGTTAAAGAATGTGCCAGGATAGACATTCGGCTGGGTCACATCATCCTTCCATGAGATTATTATGCCCTTATGATATGCAAACTGGCCTTTATCAGGATCGTTTGAGATGATAAGATCATTGTATCTGCCGTTATTTATAAGCGTTCCAAGATTGTACAGCTTGCCGTATAGCATAAGGCAGCCGTTATTTACAAATTTCGCACCCTCTTCGATGGTAAACTCACCGCAGCCCTTATTGGGATCCACTTCCTGTGCAGGATCGTGAGGCTTTCCTTCATAGCCTTCGATGGTAAGGATACCGTTGTTTATGATCTCTCCGCCTGCGCGAAGGTCAAGGATACCATCATTTAATATGTCGGGGGAAGCCGGTGTACTGCCCGGAGCTGTCGTGCCTCCGTCCCATTCGATCTCAAGCTGGCAGGACTCATCGATAATAAGCTTTCCGCCCTGGCCTATGACCATATCTGCATTATTTCCTATTGCCAGCTCGGCGCCGGTGGTATTGCTGCTGTCCTTTATCGTAAGCCAGGCATTCTCCAGTGTGAAGGCATCCGGATAAGTCTGGGTATCCGGGGAAGTATTGGTTGCGATCTGTACATCATAGCTGTTCACATCAAGGGTACGCTTCCTCAGGTTATTTGCGTCAGTACCCTTTAAGTCAACACTGTCAGTGATAGCGACCTCACTGATAAGCTTGACGGTCCTTCCTGAGCCTTCATCATCAGGCGATCTGTCAGCTTCCTGATCATAATAAGGGTCCTCGAAGGCCTTCTTTAATGACCAGTATGTGGTTCCCTTATCTTTGTTTTCTCCGCCTGAATTCTCAACCGCAACCTCCAGCGCAAGGTCAGAACCCTTGATCAGGAAATGGGAAATGCTGTTGGCGGCAGCCTTTGTGGCATCAAAGAATTTCGCCAATACATTCTGGCTGTGGTTCGGATCAGTAGAAGCAGGATCGTATTTCAGATCAGGATTGTAATCACCTACATTATCCACATAGAACTGTATGGGAACATCACCGTTTAAGGCTCCTTCCTTTCCGGCATCGGCTCCCGACACATTACCTGCAGTGGCAAAAAGTATCACATCAATAAAAGGTGTAACGGCACCCTTGACCTTGTCGATCAGATCATCTATAGAATATGAGCCTGTCTTGGTACCTGTTTTCTGTTCTATAAATGCCTTATCATTGTCGGCCATGCCTGCACCCGGGATCAGAGCCATATTCTGATCCTGCTTCATATGCAGATATTTACCGTTTGTATCCTCGCCATAAAACTGTGATACATCAAGCCTGGCTATGACATATGTCCCGTCAAAGCCCGTTACCTTCTTATGGACTGTGCCGTCTGCTCCGGTTTCGTCCATGATAGTGACTTTATATTCCGAATATGGCTCAACCCTCTCCTTTATGGTGGTGTATTCCGTATCGCCGGTCTTCTCCTCATAACCTACAGCAGCTCCCTGAATGATCGCAGGCGATTCCAGGGTGGGCTTGTCCAGATTTGCATCTGCTATACTGGGAAGTCCTATGGTAGGAGCATTCTCAGCAGTAGCATTATTTGCTTCCAGAGGCCCTGTTTTGTAAACGCCGGCATAATCTCCCCCGGGACGTTCGCCCTCGGCAGTCGGTGTGGGGTCAAATAAAGTTGCATTATAATCATATGTTACATTGTAATTTGAAGCTGCATTATTATCATTTGCAGGCGCGATCTTCAAAAGCTCATTATTGTCGGAATATGTTACTCCTGCATCAGCAGGCGCCGCGGGTAGACCTGCTGCATCCGGTGCAGGATCAGCCAATGCAGGATCTGTCAGTGTCGGCGCAGGATCAGCCGGTACAGAAGCTGGATCTGCAACTGTCAAAGCAGGATCAGCCGGTACAGAAGCTGGATCTGTCAGTGTCAAAACAGGATCTGTCGATGCAGAAGCAGGATCTGTTGGAGCAGGCTCGTCTGAACCTGGCAATATTGTATCTGTTCCCATTAATGCTGCTGATGGATCTGTCACTGAGCCTTCATTTGTTTCGGGTGCTCCATTGCCTGAGCTTAATAACATTAATGTAGCTGTATTGTTATCTGATCCTGAAAGATCATTTCCGGAACCATCTGATAAATCATCGCCGGAACCATCTGTTCCATTATTACCGGAACCGTCTGTTCCATTATTACCGGAACCGTCTGTTCCATTATTACCGGAGCCGTCTGTTCCATTATTACCGGAACCGTCTGTTCCATTATTACCGGAGCCGTCTGTTCCGTTATTACCGGAGCCGTCTGTTCCATTATTAC
>CAMUZQ010000030.1 GCA_947165275.1 uncultured Lachnospiraceae bacterium
TTGACCGCTTAGTCAGGAGCCTGCTTTTCCAATAAAAAGAGAGTCACAAGGACTCTCTTTTTATCGGAGTGACAAGATTCGAACTTGCGGCCTCTACCTCCCTAAGGTAGCGCTCTAGCCAAACTGAGCCACACCCCGATATTAACATTATTTTTTTACTCGCGTTGGCAAACCTGCGCTTGCAACTTAGTTATTTTATAGATTTTTGCGGCCGGTGTCAAGTATTAATCATAAGATATTCATCAATCTGAGAATCCATGACCGCTGCTACATCAGCTCCGTCGAAATATGCTTTGCTCCACTGCACTATTTTTTCCATTGTAGTTTCGACATTCCAGCGCGGTTTCCAGCCAAAGGTGCTTTTTATCAGCGAGCAGTCAAGCTTAAGGAAATTCGCCTCATGAGGGCCGCCTTCATTCCCGCATTTCCATCCGGCTCTCTTCGGATCGCCGGATTTATTCCACCGGTCACAGAAAAGCTCAACGATCTCTCCGGTAGTCCTGCAGTCCCTGTCATCCGGTCCCACATTATAGCAGCCCGCAAGATCCGGATTTTTGTATTGTTCTTCCGCTATCATAAGATATGCGCATACCGGTTCGAGCACATGCTGATAGGGCCGGGTCGATGAAGGATTCCTCACTTCTATCTCCCTGTTTCCGGCCAGCGCCCGCACACAGTCAGGGATAATACGGTCATTTGCAAAATCGCCCCCTCCCAGTACATTACCTGCGCGGCAGGTGCTTATTGCGATATTTCTGTCTGCAAAGAAGGATCTTTTATATGAGCCTGTCACAAGCTCGGAGCAGGACTTTGAGTTCGAATACGGATCGTAGCCGTTTAATTCCTCATTCTCACGATAGCCCCACTGCCATTCACGGTTCAGATAAACCTTGTCAGTGGTCACATTGACAAAGGATCTGACGGAGGAAGTCAGACGCACGCACTCCAGCACATTAACTGTTCCCATTACATTGGTTTCATACGTATATACAGGATCCTTGTAGGAATCCCTTACTATCGGCTGGGCCGCCATATGGATCACTATCTCCGGCTGCACCCGTGCAAATACCTTTTCAAGATGCTTTAGATCTCTGATATCGCCTGTCTCATGCTCTATCCTGTCCCTGATCCCTGCCAGCTCAAAAAGCGACGGATCCGTAGGAGGCTCCAGAGCATATCCTGTGACTGCAGCGCCCGCATTTATCAAAACCCTGCACATCCATGAACCCTTAAACCCCGTATGTCCGGTAATGAGAACCCTTCTTCCCCTGTAAAAATCCATATCCATATATCTTTTCCCTGATTCGGCTTTTTTTTGCGCTTTATGCTCCCTATAGATCTTAACGCTTCAATCATTTTATCACACCTGCTCAAAAGACTAAATCTTTTCTTACTTTCAGCCGATATATAATAGCGAAGGAGCAGTTTAAGCGCAGGGAGAGCGCAAATAACTGCTCCTTATATTTTAAATTGCCGCTTTTGCGATGCGGCCAAAGCACACAGGACGCCTGAGCGTCCTGCATAGAAAGGGGGAGATATTATTAAAATCCTAAGTTCAAATGTAGGAATGGAATCCGCCCGCACTTACAACGAAAAACGCACGGATGCGTACTCAGAATCGTCATGGACCGTTTCCGGTAAAAAAAGCTCTATGGCCTTTTCGGAAATGACCCTGTCTCTTGGCGAGTATGAAAACGAAGCAGGGAAAACTGATATCACAGAAAAAAAGACGGAAGACTCTTCCGACGATCCTGCTTCAGAGATCAAAAAACGTTACGAGGAATTAAAATCCCGTCTTCACTCCAGACTGGATGATGAGCAGGCCATATATATAGAAATGCAGGCTGCCTGCATTGACTATCTGCTCATGATATTTCTCGGGATAGACACGACCAAATGGCAGCATGTCACGGATGGCTCGGGCAGATCTCCCTTGTCCATGCTGACCGGACTGAGGACCATGATGTCCGCTTCGATAACAGGAGGCACCTACGGAGAATATCATTATCATGAGGAATCGGAAGAGACCTCTTTTTCCACTAAAGGAACCGCCCTGACTGCAGACGGAAGAGAGCTTTCTTTTGAGCTGAATGTCAAAATGAGCCGCAGCTTTATTGCAGAATCCGCCATGGAAATAGAATATGGCACAGCGGTCTGTGTAGATCCTCTTGTAATACAGCTGACGGGATCGCCCGCTTCCGTTTCGGATCAGACCTTCAGCTTTGATATAGATGCAGACGGGGTGGAGGACAGGATCGCCAGACTTGTGAACGGCACCGGTTTTCTGGCGCTGGATCTGAACGATGACGGCATCATAAACGACGGTTCCGAGCTTTTCGGAGCCAAAAGCGGTGACGGCTTTGATGAACTGTCCGAATATGATCAGGACGGAAACGGCTGGATCGATGAGAATGATGATATATTTGACAGGCTTCGGATATGGTCGAAGGATCCCGACGGTTCAGACCGCCTTACCACACTAAAGGAAAGCGATGTAGGCGCGATCTATCTTGACTCAAGACGAACGGAATTTGCAGTGAAGGATCTGTCAAATAAAGACAAGGCCCAGGTACGACGTACAGGGATGTTTTTAAGGGAATCTACCGGCAGAGCCGGCACTGTTCAGCAATTTGATATGGTAAAGCAGGCCTACGCCTGAAACAAAGGCACCGGAGATATCGATCAGGGGTCTGCCAGACAGACCCCTGATCGATACCCCCGGTGCCTTTTTCATCAATTCACTTTTATCGCTCCGAGGACTTCTCCTATCGGACCGTTAATGACAAGGTCGGCTCGCGATTCTTTTCCGGTGGTGCCCTTATTTATCAATACAAGCTTGTGGCCTCTGTAATAATCGATAAGCCCCGCAGCCGGATAGACAACCAGTGATGTCCCGCCGACTATAAGCATATCAGCCTCTGTTATGGCTTTCACTGACTGCTCCATGGTAAACATATCCAGTCCCTCTTCATACAGCACCACATCCGGCTTTACTATGCCGCCGCATGCATCGCATACGGGCACTCCGTCTGAAGCCTTCACATATTCCACATCAAATTGCTTATCGCAGTCCATGCAGTAATTTCTTGTTACTGTCCCGTGAAGCTCGTATATGGTCTTTGAACCGGCTTTGTGATGCAGCTCGTCGATATTCTGCGTAATAACAGCCTTCAGCTTTCCGGCCTTCTCAAGCTCGGCAAGCTTCAGATGAGCAGCATTGGGTTCAGGTTCCAGGTCAGTCCCTGCAAGCAATATCTTCTCCTTGTAGAACCTATAAAACTCTGCCGTGTTTCTCATAAAGAATCCGTGGGACAATATTGTCTCCGGAGGATAGTCATATTTCTGATGATACAGCCCGTCCTGGCTTCTGAAATCAGGTATCCCCGATTCAGTGGATACACCGGCTCCTCCGAAAAAAACGATATTATCGGAGCCATCGATCATTTCCTGAAGCTTCGCCACCTTCTGTTCAAGTTCCTTGTCCATGAAAAACCTCCTCTATAAAGCGCATTTTTATATCTGAGCAATACAGCTCTATTCTCTGACCATGATATCCATGCTCCCGCGCAAAACCTTTTCATCATTGCCGTTTTTTATGGTTACCTTAAGAACTATCATCTTAAATGTGTCATTCTTTTCCGTGACCTCACCCTGGACTGTTATCATATCTCCGGGGAATACAGGCTTTGCGAATTTCACATGCGTCTCCTTTATCAGCGATCTTTCGCCCGGTATGTACACCCCTGCCAGCGTTGACATGAAAGCTGCTGTCAGCATCCCGTAAGCAACCCTCGATCTGTATCCGTGCTCCCTCGCATATCCCTCATCGGTATGCAGCGGATTGATGTCGCCCGTAATGATCCCGAAGGTCTCCAGCATCTCCTCCGTGATCTTTGCCTCAAAGCTCTCCTTCTGTCCGACGCGTATCTCATCAAAAGTGTACCTGTTCATATCAGTCCTGATCCTCCACCGTCTCAAAAAGACCGCATGCCAGCAGCTTATCAACTAAAGGTATCAGCAGATCCACCGGCTGTTCGATGATCTCCGATATCCCGATAAGGTCATTCCTCCCGTCCGCATATGCGATGAGATCCTTCAGGGCAAGGGTCTGCTGATAGGTCTCCTTGCTTGACATGGTAGGCACCAGACCTCTTTTGCCGAGCTGTGGTTCACAAAGCGTCGTTGTGCGGTATTTCCTGTTGTATTCCATCAGATTGATGCACCTGACCATTATATCATACGACCCCTGCAGACCTTCGGGAGAAATAAGATCCAGATCATCCGCGCTTGTATGATATTCCGGATAGATATGATATTTGCTCCTGCAGAAGCAGACCATCGGAATATCCACACCGGGAGCCTGATACTGTCTCTCATCTGAGCCTCTTTTTATATAGGGATATTCCTCAAATCCCACCCCCGACCGGGAAAGCACGTTTGTGAGCACCCTGTCTGCGTATGTATCGGCATATCTTGAATGTATCACACTATATGTCCTGTTATCACCTACACAGGTCAGATTAAATCCTGCCTTGATATGCTCCTTCATATGCGCCAGATTTTTATCAATATATGCGATGGCCCCTATGGTTTCCGGAGCAAGCACCAGCCTGTATGAATAACGGCGCTTAGGCATATTATATATATATTCCGCAAGGGCTGTGATGAGCGAGGGTCCGCTGCATTCATTATTGGCCATGGACGGATGACAGGTATATGAAGAAAGAAATATCTCGTCTTCAGTCTCTCCGGGTATGAGTATCTCACCGTATGTCATGGAGCCGGGTGCCAGGACAGAGCGGATCACCGCATGATAATTTCCCGGCTTCAGAGACTTAAACTGCCTGTATGTCATGGAGAAGCCCCACCTTGGCGAATAATAGCTTGTCACGTAAGGAAAAACCTCAGGCTGGTCTTCCAGATAATAAATATGTTCAGACATCTCCTCCAGCGGCAGGGTGATATCAGTAGGAAGGGAATAACCAAGAAGATGAAGATTGGAATCCTTCATATCAACGACCCTCTCTCCATCGGGCCCCTCCAGGTACGCCTCTTCGCAGTTCCATTCGTCCGGTACCGTCCAGTCGCATACCTTGGTTCCGCTCGGTACCTCATGCATCTCAAACCTGATATCGGGTATATGACTCTGCAGGATACGAAAGGTTTCCCGGACCGCATTTCCGGTGATGCTGCGGTTCAGCGGAAAGATCTCCCTGCAGATATCATACATTTTTTGTCCTTCGGTCATTACAGCTCTCCTGATAGATTTATACTTCCATTATACTCAAAAGCTTTTTTTTATCCAGCCTTGACAGCATTTTGAATTGCGACTAGAGTAATTAAGGTTAAATGAAAAGATCCTTACAGTACAGTTCAGATTTCGGAGAGGCCAGATGACAAGAGACGAAGTATTTGAAGAAGTAAGAAAGATCTTCCGGGATAACTTTGATGACGATGATCTCGTCATAGTGGACGAAACCAACTCGTCAGATATAGAGGACTGGGACTCCATCGAACACATAAATCTCGTGATCGCCATGGAGAAAAAATTCGGTCTGAAATTCAATATCAAAGAAGTCGGCAAGCTTGCAAATGTAGGCGAGATGGTAGATCTCATAGTGAAGATGCTCTGATCCGGCTATCATTCGCCGGTCCGCTTCACGTATCCGGACAGCGTTAAAAGCTCCCTTTCTACATAGCTTCGGCATTCCAATGCCATTTCGAAGCCTCTGTATCGAAATTCAGAAGACAGATTGCGGAACATCTCGAGCTTCTCCGGCTCGATCATTTTTACAAAAGAGCCGTCCGCTAATGCCGTCGCCCCTGTTTCTGTCAAAAATCTGTTGATCTCATTCCTAAGCTGTCCGGCGAATTCGCGATGAAAAGAGTCTCTCTTATAACGCTTGTACCTTAAGGCATCAAAAAGAGTGATGAGCCCTGCAAACCGCAGGGTTGTGTTTCTGCGCTGATCCACTTTTTCAAGAGAGGAAATAAGGTAATTCCATTCCGCAACAAACTCGCCCTTTTCAACATCATTCAGCTTGTCCCTGAACTCCTCATATTTCCGTCTTACATCAATATCCGCACACAGGGGATAGATTATCCTTTCATTGATCTCCATCTCCAGCAGTCTTAGGAAAGCAAGGCAGATCACATGATCCTCCCTGTTGACGGTATGGTTTTTCACGGCATTACACATATTCCAGCCTGCTGACCTATATGCGATCCGTCCCCGTGCTGAAAGGATCTCCTCCACCTTCCGGTTCATGAAATGATTTTCCATATCATTTATGACAAAGGGTACCTCCTTTTCCAGAGCCGAATGGATCCTTTTGGTATCATCGTTATCCAGATAACATGTATCGGAATATATTTCAGCAAGAAGACTTACTATATACATGTTTCCTTCACGCAAAGCCTCCGAAAGCTCTCCCCAGTATCTTGAAACCGTGTTTATCTCGACTTTCGGAGCATGTATTTTTCTGGAGAGTTCCAGACACAGGGCAATGTCAGACAGAAGCTCATAGCTTCTGAAAACATCATCCAGCTTTGATCTTGGAGAGGTATAAAGAAGCGGCATATATAATACATTGTCGGCAGGTATGGGCTGATTATCGTCAGTATATTTTTTTACAAGCTCTGTCACAGCCTCATTAACCTTGATCGTCTCGAAAAGATCTGTGATCTTTCTTGTAAGCTCATTTATATCCGGGGCAGACATCCCGGCATCTATAAGCATGAGCTTTTCTTCATTCAGATTAAATATATCTGCGATCTGATCTGCGACAAACCAGCGGTATCTCCTGTCAAAATATGTCTTATGGTCCATTACCGCCTTGTGATCCACGGGCATATGATGCCCCTGTTTCCACAGCAGGCTGTCAATATAATCCAGACAGGCTTCGGAAATGGCCTCAAATTCGTTATAATAGCTTTCAAACTCATCATATTGCCGCAGCTCGATCAGGGAGACCAGATAAAATTCTCTCTCTTCTACATTATCTATCCTCTTTCCCTTTAAGGAATTCCTTATCTTCTCAAACTCCCCCCGCTCAAAATGTATTAGCATCTCAAGATATCTTGACTTGGGGATACCGGCATATTTCATGGCTCCGACAACTTCCAGAGCCTCACTGTATTTCATATTGTTAAACTGTTTGTCAAAAGCCAGATCGTATTGTCTTCTGTCCATTTATCATTCCTTTGCTTTCAAGATCTTCGCTGCATATGAGCAGACCGGGATCACCTTTTTCTTTTGTCTTTCTGCCTCTTCAACAACCCTGAAAACCAGTCGTTTGGCTATTCCCCTGCCCTCATATTCCGGATCCACCCCGGTATGGTATATCTCCCATCCGTCCTCTTTTTCCTGATAATCACATTCTCCGATCATGTCCTCCCCGAGCAAAGCCACGCTCCTGTTACCGTCACTGTCAAATTCCACCTTTATCTCATGCTTATATACGCAAGTCAGGGCTCCCGAGGGACACTTGCTCACAGCCTGCCAGATTTCCGCTGTATCTGCCTGACCCGGATCGATCCACGGTCTCCTGCCGGGATCAAATGTTTTCGGACTGCTTCCCACACATCTTTTCGCATGGAAACATTTCTCCGAATCCCAAAATACTGCTATGTCCTCATTTTCGTATGTTCTGTGCATTTTTGCTCCTCTCAGCATCCGAAAAGCTCAGCTGTTTTTTTCATTCTGTCCGCCACCTTCACGTCAAAGGGGCACCTGCTCTCACACCCTTTACAGCCTATACACTCCGCTGCGGTATGCTCCAGCGCCTTATAATGCTCCTTAACGCTCTCCGGAATATCCTTCTGCGCAGATGCCAGATCATAGAACTTATTTACCATGGCGATATCGATGTCCACCGGACACGGCTTGCAGTGACCGCAGTAGGTGCACTGTCCGGAATAGGAATGCAGCGGAGCCGATGCTATAACTGATGCATAGTCCTTCTCCTCTTCGGAAGCGCTCCCGTATGCCACTGCCGCGTCCACCTGTTCCTTTGTATCATATCCGCAGAGTATCGAAGCAACTCCGGGTCTGGTGAGCGAATAGTGGATCAGCTGTGCAGGTGTGAATTCCACTCCGAACGGAGACTGCTCCTTATTGAACAGCCTTCCTCCGAAAAATCCCTTCATCACCGTGATCCCGACCTCATGCTCCTCACACGATCTGTAAAACTCTGCTCTTTCCGGATCTATGCCGGAAAAATCACCTTTGTCATAGCCTTCAAACATGGAATCCAGATCATCCGTTGCAGGTCTCATATCAAAAGCAGGATTGATGCTGAAAAGGATCATCTCGATAAATCCCGTCTCTACAGCCATTTTGCCTATTCTGGGATTATGCGTTGACAGCCCGATATGACGGATCTTCCCGCTCTCATGAAGCTCATGGACATATCTGATATAATCGCCGTTCATAGCTGCATCCCAGTCGTCCATGGAATCTATGTAATGTATCATTCCCAGATCCACATGATCACTGTGAAATCTTTCCAGGAGATCTTCAAATGCGGGACGGACATATTTCAGATCCCTTGTCCTGACATACTGTCCGTTCTGATAGGTGGATCCGATGTGTCCCTGTACATACCAGGAATCCCTGCAATCCTCCATAGCCTTTCCTATGATATCCCTCGATTTCGGATCCGGCATCCAGCAGTCGATTATATTGATCCCCTGCTCATGGGCATATTTCACACAGTCTACAGCCTCTGCCTCATCATGCCTTTCAAGCCATTCTCCCCCAAAACCGATCTCACTCACCATTAATCCTGTCTTTCCAAGCTTCCTGTATTCCATAATTCCCTTTCTCCATTCATATCTGCCGGCTTTTCCCACAGCCTACTTTATCTTTCTTCTGTCTCTATGTCCAGCCTTCCTCACGGCAGCTGTTCCTTTATCATCATGAACGCGCACAGGCCTCCCCGTTTACCCTTTGAAGCCCTGTGTGAAAAAAGCAGTCTGTCATTACAGCAGGTACACAGATCCGGTGTTGATATCTTCTCAGAGGGTACGCCGGCCATTTCCATGTTTATTGCATTGGCCATTGCCAGATCAAGCTGATATTTCCCGGAAGCTCCTGATCTGTGAGGCAGAACTATCCTGTCCGAATCCTTACCGTAGATCTGTCTGAACCTGTCGGCTACATCACTCCCGACCTCATAACAATCCGCGCAGATGGACGGTCCGATGCAGGCGGTGATATCCTCCGGTGCCGTTCCATACAGACGCCCCATCTCATCTACTGTTCTCTGACATATATTGCCGGCTGTCCCTCTCCATCCTGAATGAGACAGCGCTATGGCTCTGTGAACAGGATCCACAAAATACAGCGGAACACAGTCAGCATAGGATGTCACCAGACAGATCCCGGGAATATCGGTCATTATCCCGTCAATATCCGAGAAATCCCTCTCACGTATCACTCCCATCCCTTTCTTTGACTCTCGGACCTCCATGACATTTACGGTATGTGTCTGATGTGCATAGACCATCTGCGAGGTCTTAATTCCCAGGGCCTCCCCGAAGAGTTCAAAATTCCTTTCCACCCTCTCCTTCTCATCTCCCCGTGTAAATGAAAGATTCATGCTCTCGTAAATCCCGCTGCTTACTCCGCCCATGCGGGTAGAGAAAGCATTTACAAGCCAGGGAAAACCCTCAAGAGAAATATAGCTGATCCGGGGGATCCCGTTATCCTCGCGTATGCAGGTCGTGTTTATATTATTTCTTTTCTTAAACCTCATATTCCGGTCTCCTCCAGATCCATGCGTCATGTTTCCCCCGGCAGCCGCCTCTCCGGCATTACTTTTCACTGCTGTTTATTGTTTTACAATATTGCCGTATATATGTCAAAACGGTTGAATATATACGATTGTTTGACAGTCAAAGCGGTGTTAAAATGTATGTCGGGGTCAGAAGCGCCCCTCGACTCTAAAAAACCGGAAACAGGAGCATACAATGGGTGAAACCGAAAGATATACCGAGATAAGAGAAGAAACCGCCACCAGGATAGATGAGATCTTCGGTCAGAATGTTTTTAATGATAATGTAATGAGGCAGCGGCTGCCCAAGAAGACCTACAGAGAATTAAGACACGTGATCGATGAGGGAAGGACCCTTGATCCGGTAACCGCTGATGTGATAGCACATGCAATGAAGGAATGGGCTATAGAAAAGGGAGCCACCCATTTCACGCACTGGTTTCAGCCCCTTACGGGTATCACTGCAGAGAAGCATGACGCCTTTATTTCCCACGAGGATGATGAAGGCAGGGTCATGACGGAATTCTCCGGAAAGGAGCTTGTTAAAGGAGAGGCCGATGCGTCTTCATTTCCTTCCGGAGGAACGAGAAGCACCTTTGAGGCAAGAGGCTATACTACCTGGGACTGCTCAAGTCCTGCCTTTATAAAGGAATCGGGCTGCGGCAAGATACTTTGCATACCTACCGCCTTCAACTCCTATACCGGTGAGGCTCTCGATAAAAAGACCCCTCTGCTGAGGTCAATGGATGCGCTGTCCATGCAGGCGCTGCGCATAGTCAGACTCTTTGGAAATACAGGGGCAAAAAAAGTGACTACCTCAGTAGGTCCCGAGCAGGAGTATTTCCTTATAGATGAAGCTTTATATAAGAAGAGACCCGACCTGATGTACACCGGAAGGACGCTTTTCGGCGCGCCCGCTCCGAGAGGCCAGGAGATGGAGGATCATTATTACGGGGTGATCAGAGAGCGTGTCGGAGAATTTATGAAGGATCTGAACACGGAGCTCTGGAAGCTTGGAGTTACCGCAAAAACACAGCACAATGAGGTTGCGCCTGCCCAGCATGAACTGGCTCCGATCTATGAAACGGCTAATATAGCAGTGGATCACAATCAGCTGGTGATGGAAACCATGAAAAGGGTTGCTGTCCATCATGGAATGAGATGTCTGCTGCATGAGAAGCCTTACGCAGGAGTTAATGGCTCCGGCAAGCACAACAACTGGTCCTTAAGCACGGATAACGGTGTAAATCTGCTGGATCCCGGAGCTACTCCCAATGAAAATATACAGTTCCTCCTGGTACTCTCCTGTATAATAAAGGCAGTCGATATACATGCGGATCTGCTCCGCCAGTCTGCGGCAGATGTGGGAAACGATCACAGACTTGGCGCGAATGAGGCTCCCCCCGCCATAATGTCGGTTTTTCTCGGGGAACAGCTGGAGGATGTTGTAGAGCAGCTCATATCTACCGGGGAAGCAAAGAGTGTGAAACAGAACGAAATGCTCAGAACCGGAGCGAGCGCCCTGCCGGATGTTGAAATGGACGCTACAGACAGAAACAGGACCTCACCCTTCGCCTTCACCGGAAACAAGTTTGAATTCCGGTCCGTAGGAAGCGCCGACAGTATAGCTTCAGCCAATACCGTATTGAACACTATAGTCGCAGAGGCATTTTCGGAAGCAGCCAACGAGCTTGAGTCAGCTCCTGACTTCGCCATGGCTGTACATGATCTGATCAAGAAGAACCTGACAGACCATCAGCGGATCATATTCAATGGTGACGGTTATTCGGAAGCATGGGTTAAAGAGGCCGAGCGAAGGGGACTCCCTAATATACCCACAATGATAGAGGCTGCTCCCGCACTTACAACGGATAAAGCCACAGCCCTTTTTGAAAAGTTCGGTATCTTTACAAGATCAGAGCTGGCAATGCGGGAGGAGGTAGTATATGAAACCTATGCAAAAACGATCCATGTCGAGGCAGCTACCATGATCGATATGGCTTCCAGGCAGATCCTGCCTGTATGCATTCAGTACGCGGGAGACCTTGCAAAAGCTGTAAGAGAGCTTGCCGGAGCCGGTGTGGATACCGGAGTGGAAAAGGATCTTCTGACTGAGATCACCATGCATATCAGCAAGATGAAAAAGGCACTCGACGAGCTTAATACACAGCTCCTCAGAATGCCTGAGATAAAGGATGTCATGGAACAGGCTTTTTTCTGCAAGGATGTGATAGTACCTGCCATGTCTGAATTAAGGCTCCCTGCTGACGCGCTTGAGAGACTTGTGGACAGTTCCATGTGGCCTCTTCCGACCTATGGTGAGTTAATGTTTGAAGTATAGAGCAATATCATAATCTAAAATTAAGGAGGTATCATATGTCAATCTTAGTTACGGGAGGAGCCGGATACATCGGTACACATACGCTCGTGGAGCTGATCAGCGGAGGATACGAGGTTGTAGTTATGGACAACTTTTCCAATTCCTCACCAAAGGCAATAAAAGCAGTCGAACAGCTTACCGGAAAGAGTGTGAAATGCTATGAGGCTGATATAAACAGCCGTGAGGATCTCGAAAAGATATTTACGGAAAATCCCGATATCAAGGAGTGCATCAACTTTGCTTCTCTTAAAGCGGTAGGCGAATCCGTGGAGAAACCGTGGGAATACTACCATAATAATATAGCAGGCACCCTGACTCTTCTGGATGTTATGAGAAAGCACGGAGCGAAGAACTTCGTATTTTCATCATCGGCTACAGTTTACGGCGATCCGGAGACAGTACCCATCACCGAGGACTGCCCGAAGGGAACCTGCACCAACCCCTACGGCTGGACCAAGTGGATGCTGGAACAGATCCTTGTGGATATGCAGAAGGCTGATCCCGAATGGAATATGGTCATCCTTCGTTATTTTAATCCTATAGGCGCCCATCCCTCAGGCTGCATTGGAGAGAATCCAAACGGAAGGCCGAATAATCTGATGCCTTATATTACCCAGGTTGCGGTAGGAAAGCTCCCTGAGCTCGGTGTGTTCGGAGACGACTACGATACCCCGGACGGAACCGGAGTCAGAGATTATATACATGTCGTGGATCTTGCAAAGGCACATGTTAAAGCAATAGACAAGCTTCGTACAGATCCGGGATGCTTCATCTGCAATCTCGGTACCGGCCACGGATATTCAGTTCTTGATATAGTAAAGACCTTTGAGAAGGTAAATGATATAAAGATCCCCTACAGCATCAAACCCCGCCGCGCAGGTGATATAGCAGAGTGTTATGCAAGTCCGGAAAAAGCCAGGACAGAGCTTGGCTGGGAGGCCGAAAACGGCATAGAAGAAATGTGCCGTGATTCATGGAACTGGCAGAAGGGTCATCCTAACGGCTTCGAGTGAGATGAAAGGAAATCCATAACGACATCAACGCCCTTGTTTTCCTTATCAAAATGGATGCCGATCGCCATGTTGCCGTCATCGCTGAATACTCTGACAACATGGCAGTCGGCTTTAGCAACCAGAGTACCTGTGTCACGGGAGTAAAAATGTATAGTTGCATTATCTCCCGTGGCTGCATCTATTTCATCCTTAAAAACAAGCGCTGCACCCGATTTTGACAGATTTTTTATCTTTGCGGCCCTGACTCCGCAATATGAGCAGTACAGCGCAGTGTATACTGTATTTATTCTTTCGTATTGTCGTGATTCAGTCATGATCCTGAGGTCTTTTTCTTATTCTGTTCCAAAAAAATACCCGGCGTATAACAGGTTGCACAGGCAGTTATTTATGGTATCATTTTATTCAGCGTCTAAAATGATATCCCCGTTATATCAGGACTGTCAAGCATACACCGGCATACTGATCCCGGGATGATCCATAAGGAGGCGAAATGTCTGAAAATAAGAGAGAAACTTTTGGAACAAGGATCGGCTTTCTCCTTGTAAGCGCAGGATGTGCCATCGGAGTTGGAAATGTATGGAAATTTCCCTATATCACCGGTCAGAACGGCGGCGCCATCTTTGTATTGTTTTACCTTTTTTTCCTGATCCTGATGGGTATCCCGGTCATGACCATGGAGCTTGCGGTCGGAAGAGCCAGCCGCAAGAGCACTTTGCAGGGGTATAAGGTCCTTGAAAAAAATGGCAGCAAATGGCACATCCACGGTTGGTTCTGCTTAGCCGGCAATTATCTGCTCATGATGTACTATACTACGGTTTCCGGATGGATGCTCTCCTATTTCTTTAAATTTTCAACAGGAAAGTTTGAAGGGGTCGATCCGGCCGGGGTGGGGGAAATTTTTAACAGGATGCTGGCCAGTCCTGTCGAAATGGCGGTATTCATGGCGATAAACGTTATACTTGGCTTTGTGATCCTTTCCATGGGTGTTCAAAAGGGGCTTGAACGTGTTAACTCCTTCATGATGGCCGGCCTCTTACTTTTGATACTCATCCTTGCCGTACGCAGTATGACGCTGAACGGAGCATCCGGTGGAGTGAGGTTTTACCTGCTTCCTGATTGGGAACGGGCAAAGGAGGCCGGCATAACGCAGGTGATCTCGGCTGCAATGAACCAGGCCTTCTTTTCGCTCAGTCTCGGAATAGGATCGGTCGAGATCTTCGGAAGCTATATGTCCAAAGATAATTCGATCACCGGAGAGGCCATACGGATATGCGCTCTGGATACATTTGTGGCATTGACAGCAGGACTTATCGTTTTTCCTGCCTGTTTCAGCTTTGGCGTCAGCCCGGAACAGGGACCCTCTCTTATATTTGTCACTCTTCCCATGATTTTTCTGAATATGCCCGGAGGCAGGATCTGGGGCTCCATGTTCTTCATTTTCATGACATTTGCAAGCTTTTCCACAGTTACCGCCGTATTTGAAAATATAGTCGCAAGCATGTGCGATAACCTGGGCTGGACCAGAACCCGATCTGTGATCTTCAATCTTATATTCGTTCTGACAGCAAGCCTGCCCTGCGTTTTAGGCTTTAATATCTGGAGCGGGCTGCATCTTATAGGCGAAAGGAATGTACTTGATTCGGAAGACTTTATCGTGAGCAATATCCTCCTTCCGAGCGGCGCGCTTATATTTATACTGTTCTGTACCCTGAAGGCAGGCTGGGGATCGGAAAACTATCTTAAAGAAGTAAATACAGGCAAGGGGATCAGACTTTCCGGCAGCCTCATTCCTTTCTTCCGTGTAGTCCTGCCGGTATTGGGGCTGATAATACTGATCGACGGACTGCTATGAAGCAGATGATATCAAATGGAAGGCTTAATAGAAATATGATATAATGTTGAAACTATGGACGAAAACAATAATTACAATAACTACAACAATTATAACGGCTTTAATGGCGGAAACGACCAGGGTGGCAAGGGATATAACAGGGGCAGCGGCAACAACGGAGGAAATAATAACGGCGGCCCCGGCAGGGATCCCAGAGGCAGACAGACATTTTATATCCTGATAATAGCCACTTTGGTAACGCTTCTCGGCATGAGCTTTATGACCAGAGCATTGACCAACTCCACTACTCAGGAGATACCCTACAGTCAATTCCTTAAGATGCTGGATGAAGGCCAGATCGCTGAGGTGGAGATCACAGATGACCAGATAAACATTACTCCCAAAACAGAGGATGGCAAGGCTTCTCTCCTTATGTCCTATTATACCGGACTGGTTTACGATCCGGGTCTGGTCGAGAGGCTTGAGAAAGCCGGTGTGGATTATTCACACACCATACCGGACCGTTCCAGTATGATCATCTCAACGATAATCAATTTTGTACTGCCGCTTGTGCTGGTATGGGGACTGCTTTCACTATTCATGAGAAAAATGAGCAGCTCCGGCGGCGGGATCCTGGGTGTCGGAAAAAGCGCCTCAAAGGCATATGTCACCAAGGATACCGGCATCTCCTTCAAGGATGTGGCAGGGCAGGACGAAGCGAAGGAAAGCCTTCAGGAGATGGTGGATTTTCTGCACAATCCGCAGAAATACGCTGAGATCGGAGCGAGACTTCCGAAGGGAGCTCTGCTTGTAGGCCCTCCCGGTACCGGTAAGACCCTGCTTGCAAAGGCAGTGGCAGGTGAAGCCCATGTGCCCTTTTATTCACTTGCAGGTTCTGATTTTGTTGAGATGTTTGTGGGTGTCGGTGCTTCGAGAGTAAGAGATCTTTTCAGTGACGCTGAGAAAAATGCTCCCTGTATCATATTTATAGATGAAATAGACGCCATAGGAAAAAGCAGGGATTCAAGGTACGGCGGAGGAAATGACGAGCGTGAGCAGACGCTGAATCAGCTTCTGTCGGAGATGGACGGTTTTGATTCCTCCAAAGGTATCCTTGTACTCGGAGCTACAAACAGACCCGATTCCCTTGATAAGGCCTTATTGAGGCCGGGACGTTTCGACAGGCGGGTAATCGTCGACAAGCCTGATCTGAAGGGACGTATTGATACTCTCAAGGTTCATGCAAAGGATGTAAAGCTTGATGAGTCGGTGGATTTTGAAACCGTCGCTCTCGCCACATCCGGAGCCGTCGGTTCGGATCTGGCGAATATGGTTAATGAGGCTGCCATCAATGCGGTCAAGTCGGGACGCCAGTTTGTGAATCAGAAGGATCTCATGGATTCGGTTGAGGTCGTCCTCGTCGGCAAGGAGAAAAAAGACCGTATCATGAGCAAGGAAGAGCGAAGGATCGTTTCCTACCATGAAATAGGTCATGCACTGGTATCTGCTTTGCAGAAAAATTCAGAGCCGGTACAGAAGATCACCATAGTTCCCAGGACCATGGGTGCCCTCGGTTATGTTATGAATGTTCCGGAAGAAGAGAAGTACTTGAATACAGAGGCCGAGCTTCATGCGCTTCTGGTTGAGACACTTGGCGGAAGGGCCGCAGAGGAGATCGTATTCGATACGGTAACGACAGGCGCGGCAAATGATATTGAAAAAGCGACCAGGACCGCCAGAGCAATGGTTACCCAGTATGGTATGAGCAAAAAATTCGGTCTCATCGGCCTTGAGACGATACAGGATCAGTATCTTGAAGGACGTACGGTGATGAATTGTTCGGACGAGACTGCAGCCGCAGTTGATGACGAGGTCATGAAGATCCTTAAAGAGGCATATAAGGAAGCAAAGTCTCTGCTCAAGGAAAACCGCAGGCTGCTTGATAAGCTCGCTCAGTTCCTTATTGAAAAGGAAACCATCACAGGTAAGGAATTCATGCAGATATACCGCGAGGAAAAGGGACTTACCGAGGAGGAGACAAGCGGAAAAGGCAGAGAGCGGATCACCCTGAGGGGGATCGGCAAATCCGGGAAGGATAAGGGAAAAGAAAAGGATTCTCCCAATAAGCCCATTTCGGACACCGTGGAGGATGATAAACCGGATTCCGCTGCGGCGATCCGGGCAGAGAGCTCCTCAGCTGATGATCCCGTGCCGCCTCCTTTACCTGTTGTTTATGACGGAATGGGGGCTGTAGTCCGCGGCAGAAAAGACACTGCCAGGAGAACCGAGGATGAGTAACCGATTCAGATATGTGGATATCCACATGGAGCCTCTCGATATCATCAGTGGCTTCGAAGTACGGCCGGGTCTCTATGAACTGAACGGGGCGACGGCGATCCCGACAGGGGTCAATTTTACGATACATTCCAATCAGGCAACATCCATAGAGCTTCTTCTTTTCCATTCAGGAGAGAAGAAGCCTTTTGGCGTCCTGAAATTTCCTGAGGATTACAAGATCGGAAATGTTTATTCCATGATCGTATTCGACCTTGATATCGAGGATATTGAATACGCATACCGTATAGACGGACCGAACGATCCGTCAAAGGGTCTTATTTTTGACAAGAACAAGATAATCCTTGATCCATACGCAAAGGCTGTTACCGGGCAGGCTGAATGGGGTACCCCCACTGACTATGTTTACCACGCACGTGTAGTAAGGAACAATTTTGACTGGAGCAAAAGCAGACAGCTGCTTACACCGACAGAGGACCTCATTATCTATGAAATGCATGTCCGGGGGTTTACCAGAGACCGGACCAGCGGTGTCAGGCACCCGGGAACCTTTGATGCGATAAGGGAAAAGATCCCCTATCTGAAGGATCTGGGGATCACTGCTGTGGAGCTCATGCCTATATTTGAATTCGATGAGATGCTTTCGCACAGGGATTATTACGGGCGCGGTCTTATGGATTACTGGGGATATAATACAGTCTGCTTCTTTGCGCCAAACACGAGCTATGCCTCCACAAGGGAGCATAATCATGAAGGCGACGAGCTGAAGGCCATGATAAGGGCACTGCACGAGAACGGTATAGAGGTCTTCCTTGATGTAGTCTTTAATCACACTGCCGAAGGCAATGAATACGGACCATGCTTTTCCTTCAAGGGAATTGATAATAATATTTACTATATGCTGACCCCGGAGGGTTATTATTATAATTTCTCAGGCTGTGGCAATACACTGAACTGCAATCATCCCATTGTCCAGCAGCTGATAACAGACTGTCTCCGTTACTGGGTCACAAACTACAGAATAGACGGCTTCCGCTTCGATCTGGCAACTATACTCGGACGCAATGAGGACGGCACCCCTATGCGCAAGCCTCCCCTTCTGCAGGAGCTTGCTTTTGACCCGATACTCGGAAATGTCAAGCTCATAGCCGAAGCCTGGGATGCGGGAGGCATGTATCAGGTTGGATCCTTCCCCTCCTGGAACCGCTGGATGGAGTGGAACGGCAAATACAGGGATGATATGAGATCATTTCTCAAGGGTGATAATGGAAAGGCCTCTGCTGCAGCACGCCGGATCACAGGCTCGCCGGATCTTTACGATCCGGAGGTAAGAGGCTTCAATGCCTCCGTGAATTTTCTGGACTGCCATGACGGCTTTACCCTCCATGATCTTTATTCGTATAACGAAAAGCATAATGAAGATAATGACTGGGGAGGCACAGACGGAGCCGATCACAACCTTTCATGGAACTGCGGCCATGAAGGCGAGACTACCGATAAAGAGGTTCAGCGTTTAAGAGACCGCATGGTAAAAAATGCTTTTGCCTGTCTCATGATAAGCCGCGGAGCGCCTATGTTTTTCATGGGAGACGAATTCGGGAATTCACAGGGCGGTAATAACAATGCATATTGTCAGGACAATAATATCTCCTGGCTCAATTGGGATGATCTGAAAACTAATAAAAAGCTTTTTGAATTCTTCAGGTTTATGATCCATTTCCGCATGGACCACCCTGCGATCAGGAAGCATTTGGAGCCCGCAAAGCTTGGCTTCCCGGAAACCTCATTTCACGGGGCTGTACCCTGGAACCCTGATTTTTCGGATGAAAGCCACTATATAGGAATAATGTTTGCAGGCTCCCCTGACAGAAACCAGGATGATGATGTGGTTTATCTCGCAGTAAACACATATTGGGAGGATGTAGAGATATCTCTGCCGGAGCTGCCTATTGATAAGAAATGGTATATGGCAGTAGATACATATGAAAAAAATCCGATCTATAAAAAAACGGATGAGGTTATCGGAAGTGTGACGATGCGCCCAAGATCTGTACGGATCTTTTTGGTAAAGCAGTCAATGATCTCTGCACAGCTTTAATATGCCGCTTAATATCCGGCTATTGTTTTGATCAAAGGAGGTATAACCCGTATGCCTGAAGTTGTTATCATGAAGGAAATTAAAGGAAGGAACGAGGAGTACGCAGCGGCAAACAGACAGAAGTTTACCGAGGATCATGTATTGGTGGTGAATGTCATGGGTGCCCCGGGTGCAGGAAAGACATGCTTTCTCATGGCACTATGCAAGGAATTAAAAAACAGAGGGATAGGATCCGCCGTTATTGAAGGCGACCTCTATTCCTCGATAGATACCGAAGCCTTCATAAAGGAGGGGTTTGACTCTCTGCAGATCAATACTGTAGGAGAATGTCATATAGATGCCGGCGTGGTACGTCAGGGATACGATCAGCTCGGGTTTGCCAATGGAGTAGTTTTCGTGGAGAATGTAGGAAATCTGATCTGTCCGGCCGAATTTGATCTTGGTGAAGGTCTTCGTATAATAACAGCATCCACTCCCGAGGGAGATGATAAACCGTATAAATACGTACCGATGTACTCATATGTCGATGCCGTAGTACTTACAAAATGCGATCTGAAGGAAGCGGTCGGTTTTGATACAGAGCATTTCACTGAGGGACTTCGGGCGCTGAATGATGCTCCGGTCTATGAGACTTCCGCCGGATCTGCGGACAGCACTTCGGGGATAGGTGCTGTGGCTGATCTCATAGAGGGTGAATATAAGATGGCTCTGACTGTCTCTGTACCGATACCATGACGTCTTAAGGCAGATATTAACCCGGCTTTTTAAAGTTACGCTTTATAGAGGAGAAGGATTTGGAAGACTGGGAGCTCTTTTTGCGTAAAGCGATATTTTCGGATTTTCTCAGGGATAGGCATCATGAGGCTCAGGAAAAAATGAGTGAGCTGATTCTCAGGAAAAACGGTGGAAAACTCTTCCGCTATCGTCCGCTGGATGATGCAGAGGTAGGGCTTATAAGGAATGGAAATATTTATTTCTGCAGAGCTGTCCGCTTTGAGGGCGCAGGCGATGTAGTCATGAGATTCCGCAGCTATCTGTCCTGTTTTACAGATGATCTGAAAAGCGAGGCAATGTGGTACAAATACGCTGACCATAGTGCCGGGATGTGCCTCGAGTATAATTTTGAAGACATGCAGAGATTTGCCGAAGCGAACGATCTGGTATTGCTGCCCGTTATATATGATGATGAAGAGCACGAGGAACTCACCGGAACAGTAGGCAATATACTCTCCATGATGACCAAAAGCACAGACACTGCAGGCGAATTCGAATGGCGTCTCTGGAAATACGATAAAATGAGCTCGGATATAGGGAAGATCCTGTCAGGAGTCAGTCCCCGGAAGATCCATATCGGGGAAATGGCCAGTTTGGATACGGGCACAAGCCGTGAGCTTTCACGGATATGTGAAGAAAAGAACATAGAGATCATAATCAAAGAGAGGAGTTTATTCTGATCATGGCAGACACAAAGGATATCACGCTGCTGATCATGGCAGCAGGCATGGGAAGCCGTTATGGAGGGATGAAGCAGATAGACCATGTGGATGATGAAGGCCACAAGATAATCGATTTTTCCATATATGACGCTATACGCGCCGGATTTACAAAGGTGGTATTTGTTATCAAAGAAGAAAACCTGGCAGTGTTTCGGGAAGAGATCGGAGACAGAGTCTCCGGGCATATCAAGGTGGAGTACGCTTTTCAGAAGCTGGAGGACATACCCTCCGGCTGTTTAGTTCCTGAGGGCAGGATAAAGCCCTGGGGAACCGCCCATGCCGTTCTTGCCGCGAGGGATCTGATCGACGGTCCCTTTGCCGTGATAAATGCGGACGATTTTTATGGCGGAGATGCATTCAGACAGGCCTATGATTTCTTGAAATCCGAAGCTGGGGGACACTATGCTATGGTAGGATACGAACTGCAGAATACACTTACCGAAAACGGCACCGTATCGAGGGGAATATGCAGTATAACCTCAGACGGAATGCTGGAGGAGGTCGTGGAAAGAACCAAGATAAGAGGCACTGCTGATAGTTCCGGTGCCGAATATACACTGGACGATGGCAGCACCTGGATACCTCTTGCCTCAGACTCAGTGGCAAGCATGAACTTCTGGTGCTTTGCATCTGATTTTATGAGCAGGATAGGTGGTTTCTTTGAAAGGTTTATGAAGGATGAAGTGCCGGCAAATCCGGAAAAAGCCGAATGCTACCTGCCATCTGTTGTCTCCGGACTTTTATCTAACGGAAAATGTGATGTGAAGGTCCTGCGCACATCGGCGAAGTGGCACGGCATAACCTACAAGGAGGATAAGCCGGGCCTGGTGGAGGCAATACGCGATATGAAAAAAGAAGGAATCTATCCTGAGAATTTTTAACTTCTTATAATGTGTTTTTTGAGGGGAGATCGCAATGGAAAGAGAAAATATTTTAGTACTGGATTTCGGTGGACAATATAATCAGCTGATCGCAAGACGCGTAAGGGAATGCCACGTATACTGCGAGGTACATTCATCAGATATGGAAATATCAAAGATCCGGGAAATGTCCCCGAAGGGGATCATACTCACTGGCGGCCCTAATTCCGTGTATGATCCGTCATCTCCACATGCCGATCAGGAGCTTTTCTCATTAGGCATTCCTGTTCTCGGGATATGCTACGGGGCGCAGATCCTTGCCTGGCAGCTGGGTGGAAAGGTTGCGACAGCCCCTGTCTCCGAATACGGCAAGACCGAAACAACAGTAGATACTACAAAGGGTTTATTCAAAAACTGGTCCGGGACATCTGTTGCCTGGATGAGTCACACAGATTATATTGAAACTGCTCCTGAAGGTTTTGAGGTGACCGGACACACAGCCGACTGTCCGGTGGCAGCCATGCAGGATGAATCAAAAGGGTATTACGCCGTACAGTTCCACCCTGAGGTTGTGCATACAGATGAAGGAAAAAAGCTGTTTGACAATTTCGTTTTCGATATCTGCGGCTGTAAGGGGGACTGGCAGATGACCTCTTTCATTGAAACGACGGTCGCCGCGATAAAAGAAAAGGTTGGGGACGGCAAGGTTTTGCTGGGTCTTTCCGGCGGTGTCGACTCATCAGTAGCTGCAGCCCTGCTTTCAAAAGCGATCGGCAAACAGCTGACCTGTGTTTTTGTCGATCATGGTTTGTTGAGAAAAAACGAATCCGAAGAAGTTGAATCTGTATTCGGAAACAACGGTCTTTTCGAATTGAATTTTGTTAAGGCAGACGCATCAGCGCACTTTTATTCCAGACTGTCAGGGATTACGGAACCGGAGCAAAAACGAAAAATAATCGGCGCTGAATTCATAAACGTATTTGAATCCGAAGCAAAGAAGATCGGCGCTGTCGATTTCCTCGCGCAGGGAACGATCTATCCGGATGTGATAGAATCCGGACTCGGAAAATCCGCTACTATCAAATCACATCATAATGTCGGAGGACTTCCTGAGCATGTCAATTTCAAAGAGATCATCGAACCTCTCCGCATGCTCTTCAAGGATGAGGTACGTGAAGTAGGTCTGGAGCTGGGTCTTCCTCCATATCTGGTATACCGGCAGCCCTTCCCCGGCCCGGGTCTCGGTATCCGGATCATAGGGGAGGTCACCAGCGAAAAGGTCCGCATAGTTCAGGAAGCGGATGCAATATACAGAGCAGAGATAGATAAGGCTGCCAAAGAATGGTCAGCTGAAGCCGGGGATCGCACCTTACCGCCATGGATGCCCTCTCAGTATTACGCAGCTCTGACAAATCTGCGCTCTGTCGGCGTAATGGGTGACGGCCGTACATATGACTACGCTGTAGCTCTGCGCGCAGTCATAACCTCTGATTTCATGACGGCAACTGCCGCGCCCATCCCCTGGGAGATTTTGAATCATGCAGCAGACAGAATAGTAAACGAAGTCAAAGGCGTCAACCGGGTCCTCTATGACTGCACCTCCAAACCCCCCGCAACGATCGAGCTGGAGTGATACAGCCGCTCTCGAAAACCAAGTATTTATGCGGGCTGCAAGCAAATTTGCTTAGTGCGTGACAACAAAATGACAACAGTATCCTAAAACTGATTATTCCAAGAACAAAAGGCTATCTGATCCAAGGTGGATTCAGATAGCCTTTTTCTTTTTGTTTATCCGACGTTAACGAATGGAAGGCGGGTAATGGAGCTTCCACTCTTCATAAGCAGCAGAAGAATCGAAATCAGCCTGGCCGTTCTTTCTGGTTTCGTTCCATTTCAGCAGCATATCGAAGAGCTCGGTATAGTCCTTGCGGGAACGATCCAGGCGGAGGCAGAGTTCGCCATCAATCTCGTCCACATGGATCCCATACGTTTCTTCCAGGTCGAAGAACATGTACATGAGGCCTATGTAAGTGTTGTAGTCAGGATCGGCGATAGCCTTTGGCTTGACCTTAAGAACCTTTGCCATTTCCTGAATCACGTCCTCTTTGGGCGTCCGGCTGCCGGATTCATACTGGGCGACCCGGACATCAGCCGAGCGCTCAGGAAAACCAAGCGCGATCCCCAGATCCTTCTGCGTCATCCCGCGCAGCATACGGATGCGCTTGATGCGCTCTCCTATGTTCATGGTAGCACCTCCTGAAAAAGGTTAAGCATAAATGCTAAGTGTAGTATACAGGATGGATCTCAGAAAAGCAAGAGGAAGTTAAGCAAAAAAGTTTAAATATTTCTTCTGAGGCTACTTGACATAAGCATATATGCTTATTATAATCACAGAGAGCTAAACAAATATGCTTAGCGCAGACAACTGAATGACCGTCCAAACTGAGATAAACCGCGAGGATCCCGAACAGGGGGGGAGCGCCCCAGAGTATGGAGAAACAAATAAGTTTCTTACCGCCGAACGCCGAACAGGGGGCCTGAACAAAACATCGTCTTTGGTCTTCCGAACAGCGGGGAAGTATCGTACTATTCGGTGTTTACTATGGATCTTGATACAGCCAGGAAGGGGTTCTTTTACGACACAGCGTTTGGTATAGAGGGGAGTATTGGCGGTGTAACGATCTGTGCAGTGATAATTATAGTTATCATCTGCATCAATAGAGGAAAAGGAGAAAAAAACGATCTATGGGGATAGTTTTCCCTTAGTATTACTGGATACGCACGGAAAACGACCGAATACCCCAAACAGCTGACAGGGCAGGAAAATATTCCGTATAAAATGACAAAGCACAAAAACAAAGTCCTGAAAGCAGGACGGAAAGTATAGACAGGAGGTAAGAAAATGAGAGTTACTACAAGATCCAGTTCAGGTCCCATAAGCAGGTTTTTTGCTCCGATAATATTCTCTTTCGTGGGAATAGCCATGGTTTTCATCTCGTCCTTTATGACAAAACAGGATGCGAATGCCAGGGCGAGGTGTACCGAAGCGGTACAGGCGGAAGTCGTAAGCTTCGAGCGGTCGGAGAATACCGGCACGGACAGCAATAAGCCATCAAATGCCGTCACGCCCGTATTTGAATATGAGTATAACGGCCAGACATACCAGTCAATAACGGGATCATATAGCAGCACATATAAGGACAAGTTTGCTGTCGGACAGAATTATACCGTTTTTGTTGATCCGAATGACCCCCAGGAGATATATTCTGAAGATATCGGTGCCTCGGATGCCACTGTGTTCAAATTCCTTAAATGGGGAGGAGTAGTCGTTGCCGTATTGGGAGTGGTGCTGTTTGTGTTCTCGATAGTCAAGCTGCTCGTTATTGGAGGGGCTGCCGGATTTGCCGTCTCGAGCTACCTCAGCAAAAAGAAATAGCATATACCGGAACAGTTTATTGGTTTTTATGCTGATTGTTTAAATGCATCGCAACATGAAAACAGCAGGACGCGGTATATGATAACAGAAAAGGGGGTAAAACCAGGATGAAGAAATGGCGGAAGGTAATACCTGTCATAGCGTTGGCTTTGATGTCTGCAGCGATGACAGGATGTGCCGGAAAAAACGATATACCATCGGCTCCGTATTTTACAAAGGGTGTGTATCTCAATTATGAAGGGGATGTCGACAATCCTCGCAAGGACAACTTCTATGTTTTTATAGATGAAACATCAGGACATACTGATGACGTAATCTCAGGCTTGCCATTTGAGTGTGAACAGAAGGATGGATCTGTAAAATTCTATATGGGCGGACCGGATCCGGAAAGCCAGATGATTCTTACGATAGAAGCCGTAGGAAACGGCTCCGTGACAGGACATTTCAAAGACGGGAAAAAGCAGGTATTCGTTCCGGTAAATGATGCTGATCCTGACACCTTCGATGCTGAGGTCTATCTGGCGGAGTCAAATACCGGTCAGGAACAGAATACAGAACTTGTTAATCCATGGGAATATGATCTGACAGCCGAGGAAGTAAAGGAACGGACGGGCTGTGAGTTCATCGTGCCTGAGGGGGCACATGATGTGGCCTTTGCGGCAAACAAGGCTGACGGTATTGCCGAGATGGATTTTACTATGGACGAAGTAAAATACAACGCAAGAATGAAAGCAACGGAGGATTATGAGGATATATCCGGGGCGTTCTATGAATGGAATGCGGAAGGAGTTGATGAGGTTGGTAATGCCATGGCAGATGTCCGTATTTATACTCCTGACAATGTATGTAATGTTATATGGCATGACGGAGGTATGATGTATTCACTGTTTACGATCGGTGTGGGTGATACAGAAACGGTAAAGATGGCAAATCTTGTGTTCGCAGGGGGAGGCTCCAGGTCACAGGATAATGAAGAATCTGATAACGCGGAGAAGCCGCTTACAGATATCTCTCTTGGAACGAGCGGGTTTATTATAAGCATTCCATCGGATTACTATAACGGAGAAGTAACGAAAGATGACCGGAAGGACGATCAGATTGCATACTATAAGAGTGATGAGCATCTGATGGATTTTGATATTTACCAATTTGAAAAGGAAGGTATGACTCTGAAGGGGTACGCAGAAAGTGAAGCTGACGAATACAAAGCTGACAAAGTTGAGGAGGTCGTGTATAACGGTGTTTCCATGATGCTTTATTATTCAAAGGAAGAATATGAGGGAAAATCATATCGTGTTTCCAACTATATTTTTGAAAATGATACTGATTTTGTGGAACTGTCATTTTGGCTTGACGGAGATGATGCTGAAGATATTGTGGAGCAGATCCTGTTCAGCATTTATATGGATCCGGGAAATACAGATGACGGGGTTATGCATGCCTCTTGATCTGATGCAGAATAGTACATCGTGATATAGCAGGAAGCGAGTGGTATTCAGGAGTCGCGCCTTTGCATTATAGCCGGATCCATATTCGGAAGAGATAAAGACGCCGTGGGTATATTCTGCTATAATACCGGATATACACGAATAACAAATGGCAGATAATATGAAGCTTAATGACGAAGCACTGGCAAAGGCAACCGGCGGTGCAGGGCAGACCGGGGACGTGAATGTCTGCGACGGTACGAGAATGTCAGACAATGTCGGAAAGTGCACAAGTAACGGGGTATCTTATACTGATTGTGACGTAAAGGGAGATAATGGGGAACGATACAGCTGCATATGGAGTGATCCAAATCCTCCCAAGACCGGTACAAGAGTAAGAATAGTCCATCGTGAGCCAGCTGGAGCCGAATGGTATTCGGGATTGTATGAGGCAAAACGGATCTGAATACAGGATAGATAATAAAGGGCGTGGCTTCGGACAGAGGCCACGTTTCATGATTATTTGAGAAAATATGTACAGCTTTTGATATGTCATTTCGCTGTCTCAGGGAGGGATATTATGAATCCATCGCTAAAAGAACTCATTGACGTAGCCTCTCATTTAGTAAAAAAAGGTGGAGAGCAGTTGGGGATTGAAAATCTGGATCAAGGCTTCAGATATGAACTACTTTCCTTTATGATGTATCTTTCAGCATCGGATGGGAAAATAGATGCTTCGGAAGCAAAAGTAATTGAGTATTATACAGGGATATCAGCTTCCCCTCAGGCAATAAGAGAGCATGTCAGGAAAAACAATATTAATTCTGATGAGTATAAAAATACAGTTCCCCATATATTTCAGGCTATAATCAAAGCAGATAATGATCTATATAAGAAAATAATACAAGTTGAAAAATATACGTGTGAAATAATGATTGAAGCATATATTGGAATCGCCAACGAATTGATCAATGCGGACAGATCTGTATCAGAGATTGAAAGAACTAATGTTGATGTTTACATTAATAATCTGAAAAAATATCTGAATGATAATTTATTAGCTCCAAGAAGGGAATAATCCTTAATTAAAGCGGAGATTTGTGACGGTGTTTGGATTATCTGCGGAGTCCCTGAAAGAATGTATAAATGAGAAGAGTGAGCCTTCGCTCGTAATACCGGATATACGCGAAAAACGACCGAATCCGCAAAAACGCTGACAGGCCGATAAGGCCTCACGTATAAAAAGACAAAGAAAACAAAGCCCTGAAGACAGGGCAGAAAGATTAAGGATAAGATAATGGCAGATAGCAAAAACATGGAAATAAACGATGAGGAAATGCAGAATGCGACAGGCGGAGCAGCAGATGTGGATCCTTATGGATATCTTTGCGATGGAACTGTGGGAAACGGAACGGGACACGGAACCACGAATGGGGTTGAAACCATTGATTACTCGGTGGACGGGGATAACGGAAAAGGCTATTGGGCAGTTTATCAAGGCGCCGGAGAATTGAAGCCCGGAACAAGAGTCAGGATCACACATGTAGAAAACGGATGGAATGCCGGCGGATATGAGATAGAGGTCATAGGATAAAAAAGATTACAACATATAAACGAAGAGTAACACAAGGCGTGGCTTTGGATCAGTGATCTGGGGTCGCGTCTTTTCAATTGTGCCCTGATAAAAGCCGATGGCCTCGTCTGAAATTGTCGTAAAGCTTTTATTTCAGCGGAAAAAGAGGTAAAATACAAGATTAGATTTGATGTCATCTTAAAAGAGAAGACGAGGGTATATCATGACAAAGGAAATGATAGACGATGCAGCGAAAGAATTGACAGTCGGGATTAAACAGATTTATGGTGATAAGCTTAAGGGAGTTATACTGTTTGGATCCTGTGCCAGAGGGGATTTTGAGAGTGACAGCGATGTTGATATTATGATCCTGCTGGACGTTCCGAAGGAAGATGTACCCATAGAAAGACAAAAGATAAGAGCAATCATCAGTTCGCTGGATGAAAAGTATGAATATGCTTTGCTGATATCTCCGGTCATACGAAGCTATGATGAGTTCAATAAGTGGAAGAAAGTAGTTCCTTTCTATCAGAATGTCCAGAGTGAAGGTGTCAGATATGTGCTGCCTCTATCGTGAGTACATTTTGAGTGCAAAAATTCGGCGAGAGAGAAAAAACAAGGCGAAATGAGACAAAACAGACCGGAAATAACGCGCATAATCACTGCAGACAATACGATGAAAGGCAGCGAGAGTTGAGTACGAATAAATTACCCGTTCCTGAATACTTATACAATCTGAAATAAGCGCAAAGGAAAATGATCATGAGAAATATAATAATTATTGAAGCAATGTCAACGGGATATAACCTTGTGGAGGATGTAAGGCGCAGAGGGTATAATCCTGTAGTGATCGAAAGCCCGGGTGATGAATCCGAAGACATAAAAAAAGCGCGTGAGAGCTCCTATAGTTTGTTTTACAGTCGTCCCGAGATAAAAAGAGCCCCTGATGACTATGAAGAGACGCTTGCCATGGTAAAAAGCTATGAGCCGCTGCTGGTAATTGCAGGTTCGGAGCAAGGCGTGGGACTTGCGGCAAGGCTGTCAAATGATCTTGGACTTTTAGGTAATCCCATTGAAAACATAGATGCCATGACAAAAAAGGATGCCATGCACGAGGCGCTTAAAAAGGCGGGAATAAGGTATATCAGAGGCAAAGTCGTAGACAATGCTGAAGCGGCAATGGATTTCTGCCGGGAAAACGGGCTAAAACAGGCGGTTGTAAAGCCGGTTCAGAGCGCAGGAAGTCAGGGGGTCTTTTTATGTGATGACCTTGAAGAGTTAAAAAAAGCAGTGGAAACGGTTTTAACATACAAGGACGTGTACGGAAGACCGATAAAGAGTGCACTGGTGCAGGAACGTATAACCGGTACGGAATATATTGTAAATACAATATCCTGCAACGGAGAGCATGCACTTAATTCCATAATGCGGTATGCTAAGGTGAAAACAGCAGAGGGCGGATATATTTACGATTATGCAGAGATGATAAACCATTTGGAACCGGGGCACACAAGTCTTGTC
>CAMUZQ010000031.1 GCA_947165275.1 uncultured Lachnospiraceae bacterium
ATCAGGTGAGCAGGCAAGCATTTGGTCCAGTTATTTAAGATACGTTATACTAGCCGGAGCTTTACCGGACGGATATCCTTCTGATCCTCTCCACGGCCTCTGCCGTATTCTCATGGGTACCAAAGGCCGTAAGCCTGAAATATCCCTCACCCGAAGGTCCGAAGCCTGCCCCCGGTGTCCCCACCACATTGGCATCCTCCAGCATATGATCAAAGAACTCCCAGCTCTTCATCCCTTCCGGAGTCCTTAGCCAGATATAGGGTGCATTCACGCCTCCATATACCTTATAGCCCGCATCCGCGAGTCCTTTCCTAATGGTCGAGGCATTCTCCATATAGTAGGATACAAGTCCTCTTATCTCTCTCCGTCCCTCCGGTGTATAGACCGCCGCTCCGGCTTTTTGCTGGATATACGGCGCGCCGTTGAATTTAGTGCCGTGCCTCCTGGCCCACAGTCCGTGAAGCTGCGCTCCCTCTGCATCCTTCAGAGCCTTAGGCACTACTGTATATCCCAGTCTTGTGCCGGTAAAGCCTGCATTCTTTGAAAAAGAACGTATCTCTATGGCACAGCTTTCAGCCCCGCTGCACTCATATATGGAATGCGGCACATCCTCCTCTGAGATATATGCCTCATAGGCAGCGTCAAAGATGATCACAGACCTGTGTTCCCGGGCATAGTCGACCCATCTTTGCAGATCTTCCTTTTTCATTGCCGTCCCCGTCGGATTGTTTGGAGAGCAGATATATATCACATCCGGGATCTCCTCAGGGAAAGCAGGAACAAAGCCGTTTGCTTCCGTGCAGGGCATATAGATCACCCTGCTCCATCTCTCGGACTGAGGATCATAATCTCCTGTCCTTCCCGCCATGACATTTGAATCAACATAGACAGGATAGACAGGATCACAGACCGCTATCCGGCAGCTCTCATCAAATATCTCCTGTATGTTTCCCGAATCGCTCTTTGCTCCGTCAGATACAAAGATCTCATCCTCTGATATATCACAGCCTCTGCTTTTGAAATCATTTTCCGCTATGGCTCTTCTCAAAAACTCATATCCAAGATCCGGGGCATAGCCCTTAAAGGTCTCCTCTGAAGCCATCTCATCCACAGCGCTGTGAAGCGCTTTTATAACAGAAGGCGGCAGAGGACGGGTTACATCCCCTATTCCAAGCGAGATAACATTCCTGTCCGGATTTGCCTCCCTATAGGCCGCCACCTTTTTTGCAATGGTGGAAAAAAGATAGGATCCCGGAAGCCTGAGATAATTCGGATTAGCCTTTAACATTCCCTTTTTACTCCTCTATAACACGTAGTTTTATATCTTATTCTGTCCTGTCGTACGCCAGTGCTGTCAGCAGCTCATGCTTCGCATTCGCCGGACTAGTATAACGTTCGCAAAATAACTGGCCTAATGCGACGAATGCTTGCCTGAGAGTGCGTGTCAAAAAACGTAGGCGTAGCGGGCTACGCCGAGGCTTTTTCGGCACGTGCTATCAGGTGAGCAGGCAAGCATTTGGTCCAGTTATTTAAGATACGTTATACTAGAGTATACACTCTGCTGACCGCCACCGCAAAAGCCTGATCTGTCTTTCAGATCTCAACCTCGCCCTCAAATACCGTCACGGCAGGTCCTGTCATATACACAGGTCCGAGGTTTTCATCACATCTGATATGCAGCTCTCCTCCGAGCAATTTTATGTCTACCTCTCGGTCAGAGACTCCATTCAAAACACCTGCTACTGCAGATGCGCACGCTCCTGTCCCGCACGCCAGTGTCTCTCCTGATCCCCTCTCCCAGACACGCATCCTCAGATGAGCCCTGTCCACTATATTGATAAACTCTGCATTCACCTTTTCCGGAAAAATAACGCTATGCTCAATAGCAGGCCCTATTTCCTCTATTTTCAAGGAATTGACATCTTCATCCATAAAGATAACACAGTGCGGATTGCCCATCGAGACACAGGTGATATTATATTCTCTTCCATTGATATCGACCGGTATCGAAACAACCCTGTCATCCCCCTTCACTCCATCGATATCGACAGGTATCTTTGCTGCTTCAAGTATGGGAGCACCCATATCAACTGTTGCTTCAACCACCTCGTTTTCATTTATGTCAACCTTGAGGCTGAGCCTTTTGACCCCCGCTCCTGTCAGTATCTCCACATCAGTCTTATCTGTAAGCCTGTGGTCATATACATATTTCCCGACACACCTTATCCCATTGCCGCACATCTGTGATCTCGATCCGTCAGCATTATACATCTCCATCTCAAAATCCGCATTATCCGCAGGATTTATGAAGATGATACCGTCAGATCCTATCCCCTTATGCCTGTCGGAAAGTCTGACTGCAAGCCCCGGCCTGATCTCCTCAGGAACCGTCTCCGTTACAGTACATACATAAATATAATCATTTCCGCAGCCATGCATTTTGGTAAATCTCATATCAATCCCTCCCTGTCAGCAGGACCATCTGTGCAGTCTCCACAAGCCCTGTACCTGAATCCATGCTTATCTTCTGAAGGTATCTGTGGGCATCCTTCTCTGTCATGCTGTTGCGCTCCATAAGCACAGCCTTTGCCCCCTCTATCAGCTCCTGCTCCTCCCTTGAGCGCAGCTTCGGTACTGACCTTCTTTTACGCTTCCTCCGCTCTGCTGCCTCCAAAAGCATCTCAAGCGTATCTACCAGATCCCCGGCCTTTATGGGCATCTCCACACAGACGATCCCCTGTCCGTATGCCTCCTGCAGATTCGCTCTCCCTGCCACCAGCATCATATCAAAGCTGTCCGGAAGCTCCTCTTTAAGTTCATTATACATCATATCTGGAAATTTATATCCACAGACTATAATGCCTTCGCTGAGCTCATCTACAGCCGACATTACCTGCGCACCCGTAGAACATACAGATATGATCCTAAAGCCTGATCTCACAAGCAGGCCCTTGATCATCTGCGCATTTTCTATCCTGGGAAAAGCTACAATGATACCGATCATCTTCAGATCTTATACAGATATTCGTCCACTTCCCATCCGGAGACGTGAGCACGATAAGCCTGATACTCTGCTCTCTTGGCATCTGTATATTTGGATGTGATGTCCGGTCCAAGCACCTCCTTTATGAGCTCATCCTTCTCGAGGGCATCTATCGCCTCGCCCAAAGATCCCGGCAGGAGACGTATCCCTCCTGCTTCCCTCTCTGCCTGGCTCATCTTGAAAATATTAGTCTCCACAGGCTTTCCGGGATCCGTATGCTTTTTTATCCCGTCCAGTCCTGCTGCCAGACATACCGCCAGAGCAAGATAGGGGTTTGCCGATGAATCAGGACTTCTCAGATCCAGCCTTGTATGCTCCTTCATATTTGAGGGAACACGTATGAGAGCCGTTCTGTTGGTAAAGCTCCATGCAGTATATACCGGAACCTTATCCTGTCCCGGATTCAGTCTCTTATATGAATTGACCGTCGGATCCGTGAGCGCCGTGAGGGCGTCCACATGCTCCATGAGTCCTCCTATGAAATACTTTGCGATATCGGAAAGTCCGTCCTCGGATCCCTTTGAATAGAATATATTCTCTCCGTCCTTTTTCAGTGAAAAATTCAGATGCATCCCCGAGCCGTTAAAGTCCGTCCTGGGCTTAGGCATGAAGGTTGCATGGAGTCCGTGCCTTTTTGCTATGGTCTTGACGGCAAATTTGAAGGTCTGGATATTATCCGCTGTTTTGATCCCACGGTCAAACATAAAGTCTATCTCATGCTGGGCCGGGGACTTTTCATGCTCAGATGAAAGTATCTCAAAGCCCATATCCTCAAGGGTCATCACCATATCCCGTCTTGCATTCTCTCCTGTATCCAGAGGAGCAAGATCAAAATAGCCTGCCCTTTCCGAAGTCTCTGTTGTCGGATTCCCGTTTTCATCGGTATTGAAGAGATAAAACTCACACTCAGGACCTACCTCGAAGGTGAAGCCAAGCTTCTCAGCCTCCTTCTCAACCTTCTGCAGGGTATACCTCGGATCCCCTTCAAAGCGCTTTCCGTCAGGTCTGTATATATCACAGATAAACCTGGCCACCTTGCCGGTCTGAGGCCTCCATGGAAAAGTCACAAAGGTGGAAAGATCCGGATAGAGATACATATCCGACTCCTCTATCCTTGCAAAGCCGTCTATCAGAGAGCCGTCAAAGAGACATTTGTTGTCTATGGCCTTCATCAGCTGATTCTTTGTGATGGCCATATTCTTCATGGTACCGAACATATCGGTGAACTGGAGCCTTATGAACTCCACATCCTCTTCTTCGACATATCTGATTATCTCATCCCTGGTATACGCTTCCATAAAACCTCCTCAAATTAATCCTCTTCCACCATAGGGGCCGGCGAAGCCTTAAGGGTGAAATTGCTGTAATCCAGACTGAAGTTCGGATTAAAATACGGATCTCCGGCTGCAAGATCCTCCGCCCATTTCTGTCTGAATGCCTCAGCCTCCTTCTCATAACGGGCCGCCCTTTCGCCGCTCTCCCCGTTCACATCCGAGCCGCGGCTTGCCGATTCATAATGATAAAGCTCCGCAAAAGGAGTAAAGACGTTGACCTTTCCCATATGTCTCAGCTTAAGACAGAGATCCACGTCATTCAAGGCAACCGCGAAATCTGTATCGAGTCCTCCGCAGGCATCGAAATTCGCTCTGGATATCAGAAGACAGGCTCCCGTGACGGCACTGAAATTCTGCGAATAGCACAGGCGTCCCATATATCCCAGATTTGTATTCGTGAGCTTATAGTGAATATGTCCCGCAGTTCTGTGAGCTCCCAGTCCTATCACTATGCCTGCATGCTGTACGGTGAGATCAGGATAGAAAAGCTTGCAGCCCACTGCTCCCACATCCTCTCTCTGCCCGTACATCATCATCTCCTCTATCCAGGTGCGGGTAAGGACCTCGGTATCATTATTGAGCATCAGCACATAATCCCCTGAGGATGCCTCCACACCCTTATTGATGAGCTCAGAAAAATTAAATTTATCCTGCTTTACCTCTATGATCTTTACTATGGGAGCTTCTTTGAGCTCCTCGTAATAATCCCTTATCTCCTGGGTGGTACTGCCGTTCTCGACTATTATGATCTCATAATTATCATATGCGGTACGCACCATTATGGAATCAACACATCTGCGCAGATCTTCCTCATGATCCTTATTTGGAATGATGATAGACACCATAGGCGTCGCAAGCAGCTTGTATTTCAGTCTGAAGATTGTGGCAAAGGCCCGGGAGGGGTCTATCTCGAAGCCCTCCATCCCATCCTGCTCAAGGGATGAGGCAACTGCTCTTCTGGCAGCCTCTATTGCATAGGTCTTTGCGTTTATATCCGCCGCCGTGGATCCGGCATGACTCCTCCAGTAATAAAGGATATGAGGCACATGCACTATACCGTCAGGGTATTTCTTCGCTTCATGGGTAAGCCTCAGGATAAGATCATGATCCTGGCTTCCGTCGTACTCCGAACGGAATTTCCCGGCCTTCTCCACAAGCTCCCTCTTAAATGCCGATAAGTGGCAGATGTAATTATTCGCTCTGAGATTATCTATGGCAAAGTCAGGCTTGAAATGAAGAGTGACCATATTATTGACGGAATCACCCTGGAATGTCGCCTCATCGGAATAGATGAACCATGCATCCTTTACTTCAAGCACCTTCATGAATTCATATAAGGCCGAGGGATGCAGAAGATCATCATGATCCATCAGGGCATAGTAATCTCCCATCGCCAGATCGAAGCAGGCATTTGTATTCTCCGATATCCCGCCGTTATGATCGAGCTTCCTGTACTTTATCCGCTGACCGCCTTCATGGCCGGCATATTCCGCCACGATATCTGCCACATAGCCATGCTCCTCATCGGACCCGTCAGCAAAGCAGAGCTCCCAACCGCCGTATATCTGGGCCTCCACAGAATCAATAAGCTCCCTGAGGAATTTCTCCGGGGTATTGTAAAGGGGGATCAGGAATGAAAAAACATGATCCTTCCTGAATTTCCTCTCCTTTGCCTTCTGAAGAGCCTCTCCTGTCAGAAAGCTTTCTGTTCCATGATATTTGTAGGCGCTTCTTTCGATCTGTTTTGACTTTATCTTCCTTATGACTCCCTTTATGGAGCCGTATCTTCTCACCCTTTCCCAGAAATTCTTGCAATGCTGCCATCCTATCCTTACTGTAAGTATCGCCTTATAGACAGAGTTCTGCTTGAGAGACTCCCATCTGGCCTTCAGGTTCCTGTAATCTGTCTCAACCTCGGTCAGCTCCTCCACAAGCTTTTCATTTTTCTTCTTTTCCTTCTCATACTTCTCTCTGAAATATGAGACCATCTCTTTGCTGTTCATATTTTTATTTTCTTCTGACATTCCTCATCACCCTTTATCATATGCCTGCGCCCCTTGATAAGCGCGGGATATACGGTTATCTCATCCTTTATTCCAAGCTTCTCAAGCTCCACGGCCGAGATCCGCGCAATAAAACCGGAATCAGCACTCTTCCTGATCTTTGGAAAAACCTCGCCCACATCTATCCTTCTGACCTTAAAAGCTTCGGCGACATACCTCCCGCCGGAGGCTTCCACCACTATACAGGGCTTAAAGCTGTTAAATCCTTCCCTGAATATCCAGCCCGAGGCCTCGTAATAATCTTCATTTCCATATGCATCCGCAAGCCTGTATTCAACTCTGTCCAGTGCGCCATGGACGCGTTTTTTCACCTTGATCTTCCTGTCTGTATCCCATACCGCGGAATACCCCGAAAGCTCCCACTCATATGGCAGATTTATCTCAAAATCAAGACTGTAGGGAGAGAAGTTCTCATTCATGAAGGGATCTCCGCCGTCTGTAAGACTGCGATGCTTTGAGTTGAAATAATCCTTTTCCCTCTTAAGTCTCTCGTATGCAGAACGATCCTTTCTGTCATCTGCCCTTGTAGCCCCCTCATAATGGATCAGGCTGTGAGAATTCATGCAGATATTATTAAACCCTGCCTCATAGAGCTTCATACAAAGATCCACGTCGTTATATGCCACAGGCAGCTTTACGTCAAATCCCTCAACCGACTCAAACCTGTCCCGTCTTACCGCCAGACACGCTCCTGTGACAGCGATCGTATTTATATCATGGTCACTGTAGCCGTAATAATATACGGCATCATTCCTGTATCCCTGAAGCCTGTGGGACGGTCCCGTATACAAAAGAGTGATACCGCAGTGCTGTATCCTCTCCCTGTCGGGATACAGAAGCTTGATCCCCACAGCTCCGGCATCATCCGAAGATGCGGTCGCCGCCATCCGCTCTATGATCCCCTTTTCGGATTCCGGCACCTCTATATCGTCATTCATGAAGACCAGGATCTCACCCGAACACTTCGATACCCCGAAATTGTTCAATTCAGAATAATTGAATTCAGACGGATCATGAAAATAGCTGACATGATGCTCCCCGGATATCTCCTCATACCTTCTCCTTGCGCCCTCAGAGCTTCCGTTGTCCACAAGGATGATCTCGGTATCCTCCGTGACAAGCGACGCCCTCAGTGACCTGACACAGCGTTCGAGCATATCCGGATGATCCTTCGTGAGGATTATGACTGATATCTTTCCATGAACCTTATCAAAGAAAGGATCGTGACCTGAAGTCTCCGGTATAGTCCTTTCCCTTCTTCTGTGGTAGAGCACCTTCCCGATATGACATACCCTGTCACGCTTAAAAGAATACAGACCCTCGTACTCAAGCCCCTTTCTGACCGCGATCATCCCGGAAATATAGCCGAGACTCCTCTCGCTCTCAGGTGAATACCCCGGCTTGAAGTAAGGCCTGGTACGCTGATGATCCCTGATCACATCCTCATCGCAGTACAGGAGATCAAAATCACCCTCATCCGCTGCAATGGCAAACTGTCTTACCGCATCCGGATCCGGGATATGATCATCAGTGTCATATATGATATCATAGTTTTGATCGAATCTGTCTATGACATGACGGTCAGGCTTAAAGCCCCGCCATTTCTCATTCTGCTCTATGTAACGCAGATACCTTGACATACTCTTTTATCTCCTGGGGAACCTTCTTGATCCTCCCCTTCGGCGCCGTTTCATATGCTGCCAGCCCGCCGCGTATATCATCATATATCCCCATGTCCGTCATGGTCAGAGTGTATTCGATATGGAATTCCGTAAGCCCTGAAGGTATCTGGAATAAAAGCTGGGGATCCTGTGTATCAAATATGACTGTATTGCCGCATACCCTTCCGTTTGCCACGGCATCCGGAACAGTAGCGGACAGAAGTCTTATGATACAATAGGTCTCCTGCGGATCAACTCTGAGTCTGGTCACGCCCACCGGAAGCGGTATATCCAGTGTTATCTTCATATCCTCCGAGACCTCACCGTCGATATAAGGCATTCCGTCCTCGGTGAAGCCCGCTCCGGTATCCGCATATACCTTTACATGCGCCGGTCTGAGGATCGGCTGGAAGGCCTTAATTGCCTGGGGAAGCTTTACATAGCCTCTTCCGAAGATACTGTACATCTTTTGAAGCGAGATATAATCTCCCGCTATATCATGCTGCAGTCTGGTCTCTCTGAGGGCATATTCCGGCTCTTTATTCATATCAAGAGCTGTCACGCCATAGAGCTCCTCCTTCGTTATGATCCCGGGATTCTCATCAAGGAAATAACGTATCGCCCTGTATATCACAAAATCGGGATCCACTGCAGAACCCACCCATTCATAATCTGTTATGTTCCAGGAACCGTCGGAGGTTATCAGTATATTTGAAAAGATCAGATCCAGATCCGGCAGTCTCTTGGCTCTGACAAAGCCGGCAAACTGCTTTATGATCTTAAGCGCCGCCTGTTTCCTTTTCAATAAAAGCAGCTCGGTCAGGATATTGCTCAGGGATCTCCCCTCGAGATACTCAAACTGTACTCCCTCAAATCCGCCGGAGGCATCTGTCACAAGGCTTGCCTTATTGACCTTTACGGTTGAATTTTTAAGCATTGCCTCCATCTTTACCGATGTATCATACATCTGGAGAAGATGAGCCTCCGCCTCCCGGGTCTTTGGATACTTCACTATGTATTTCCTGTGATAGCCGTCCTCCAGAAGGTCGGTCCTTATCTGGTATTTGGTCGCTCTCTCATCCGAATGCTTCGAATACAGCACCCGCTTCCTGTCGAAGCTCTCTATCCTGTCCTCCAGTGAAATAAATACAAGGAATGAATTCGACACACTGGGAAAGTCTCCTTCCCTCACGATCTCATCAAAGATCTCACCCTCATCAAAGGCCACAAATCTGTCATTGTCAAAATTCCTTATATTGTCCCTCAGCTCTCCGGGTTTAGGAAGCCTCTCATCCGTAAAGACTATGGAAGGAAGCTTATAATCAGGATAAGGATAGAAAAAAACAGACCTCATACCGGCTTCCTTTGCCAGCTTTTCAAGTCCCTTTTTTGAAAAGGTCTTAACCCTGTCCGTATTTCTGTATCCTGCAAGACCGTCATAGAAGCCACCGGTATGATCCTCCCTGCAGCCTGCGATGTATTTAAGCCCGAATTTATTCTCTATCGCGACAACTATCTCTCCCCCCTGGGCAAGATGGGGCTTTAGCTTATTGAGCATCATAAGATACGGATCACCGCCGTGCTTTGATATATAGGATCCGGCATATTCCAGTACTCCTATGAGGAATATGTAATCATACCTTTCCGTAAGGTTCGGCTCTATATCCTCCAGATTTCCAACCATTATATCAATATTGGAAAAGTCCTTATTCCTGTAGGCATTTATAAGGCTTCGCTTGTAGGAAAGCTCTATCGCCGTGACACCTGCCGCCTTCTTTGCGAGAGTGCCTGTCACAGCCCCACAGCCTGCGCCGATCTCCAGAACCCTGTGCCTGCTCTGTATGGGGATGAAATCCGCTATATTCCCCCTGCTGTCCGATAAATGATAGAGGCCGTTCCAGGTCATCATCCTGGCTATGATCTCATTATACCTTTCCGGCGGCTCATTCTTTACTATCTCAAGTATCTGGTCCTCCGCAGGGCCTTCACTGTAAATGTCCTCCCCTGCATAATAAGTAAGATCCAGATTCACATTTCCTATTTTTTCAGATTTCTTTTCCATTCCTGAATAATTGCACCTCTGAGTCCATATCGTAATATCCCACAGTATCCTTTGAGGATATCACCTGAACATTGAATATATCGTATAATCTGTGATATACGGTGAAATTCCCCTCTCTGTAGCCCACAAGTCCCAGAGAAATAAGATAATCCCCGCCCTGGAGCATCATCCTCTGGGTGAAGGTCGCAACTATCTCATCACCGTCCTTGCATTCCCCGGTGGATAGCTTCTCAAACATCGTATTTGTCCCGGTGATCTCCACACCCATCCGGTTCTTCAGCGATACCGCGATTATTGGCTCGGAGATATCCGCGTGATATTTTGTCTTTACCTTTACGGAAAAGGTGTCTCCCTTTATTACCGTATTGGTTATATTTCCCGTATTATCTATAAGGCAGAAATCCTCGATCTCCGCAAGACCGCTCCCGTATGTGTCATTTGAAGGGTTGAGAGTCAGATAGGATTTCCAGAGTCCGTCCCTTACGTTTCTGTTCAGGGAGCCTATGTACTTTCCGTTCTCATCGATCTTTTCGGAATTCTTCATGGCTGAGGAGGTCTGATTGACAAGAACCTTTTTGTACATGTCAATGATCTCCTTCGGTTTTCCCTCCGCCATCTTTTCGCCGTGATTCAAAAGCACTACCCTGTCACAGTATTTGCTTATGGAGGACAGATCATGCGAAACAAAAAGTATGGTCTTCCCCGCCTTCTTGAATTCCTCGAATTTGTGATAGCACTTATTCTGGAAAAATACATCTCCCACCGACAGCGCCTCGTCCACCACAAGGATCTCAGGATCTATATTGATGGCCAGAGCAAAGGCAAGACGCACAAACATACCCGAGGAATAGGTCTTTACCTGCTGATTGATGAATTCTCCTATATCTGCAAAATCAAGTATGTCCTGGAGCCTGTCGTTTATCTCCTCCTCGGTGAAGCCGTTCATGGTACCATTCAGATAGACGTTTTCTATCCCCGTAAACTCCATATTGAAGCCCGCGCCCAGCTCCAGAAGAGCCGAGATCCTGCCGTTTATCTCAACCTCGCCGGCAGTGGGATTCAGCACACCGGTGATTATCTTCAGGATAGTGGATTTCCCGGAACCATTGGTTCCTATTATACCTACCGTCTCGCCCTTTCTCACCTGCATTGAGACATCCTTAAGGGCATAATGCTCCTTGTAGAGCTGCTTTCCGCGCCCCAGTCCCAGAGCCTCCTTTATACGGTCCCGCTGCCTGTTGTACAGCTTATACATCTTATCCAGATGCTTTACGTCTATGATTACTTCTTCTTCCATGACCATCCTATAAAATATCCGCGAAATGTATCTTCAGTCTCTTAAATACCAGTGCGCCGATGAGAAAAGAAGATACCGTAAATATCCAAAAGTATACCGTCGAATAGAAATGCTCGAAAAACCACATCCTGTCCAGCAGAGCCATCCTGTAGCCGTCAACCACATAAAAGACCGGATTCAGCTTGAATACCATCTGCCACTTTCTTGACATATTGTTTATATCCCACATTATGGGAGTGATCCAGACGCCCACCTGAAGTATGATGCCTATGATCTGTCCCAGATCCCTGAAAAATACCACGGCCGAGCAGGTGATATATGAGATCCCCAGAACCAGAAGAAAGGTGCATAAGGAAAAATAGAATATCTGTATCCAGTAGATATTGGGATAGATCCCGTTAAGGATAAGGATCACAAGGGTGACCGCCACAAGAAAAACATGGATGAAAAATGTGGACATTATCTTGATTATAGGCAGGATGCTTATCTTAAACACAACCTTTTTCACAAGGAAGGAATAAGAAAGAAGAGCTCCTGTCCCCGAGCCCCAGGCATCGGAAAAGAAAAACCAGGGCACTATGCCCACTATGAGCCAGCATACAAAGGGATAATTCTGCGTCTCCGAGATAGGAGTCCTTCCGCCCATTGTAAATACAAACCAGTAGACCAGCACCGTAACCGCAGGCTGCAGAAACATCCATACGATACCCATATATGAGCCTGCATACTTCGATCTGAAGTCGTTGATCGAAAGCTTCCATATGAGCTTGCGGTTATCCCACAGCTCCTGGGGCAGTATGATTATCCTGTCATACAGTCTTGCAAATACCGCAAATGCCGCCCAAAGCACGAAGACGGAGACTATCTTCTTGATGGTCTCCTGTTCAGGTACCGCAAGCGGATTATGATGAAATACAATATAACATGTCCAGATCGCACCAAGTACCGCGACCGCGCTTATCACTTTTCTCTTCGTTATCATTTTATCCCGCGGGACGCCTTATATTCCGCAAATCCCGGCCATCCCCTGTCTCTGTCGTTTATATTAAGCTCTCCGTCAAATTCCGGCCATTCGATCCCTATATCCTTATCATCATAGGGCAGCCCTCCCTCATCTCCGGGATGGTAGAAATCAGTACACTTGTAGCAGAATTCCGCTGTATCCGAAAGCACAAGGAAACCATGGGCAAAATTCTTAGGTATGAAGAACTGTTTTTTATTCTCCTCCGAGAGCAGAGTGCCGAACCATCTGCCGAAGGTTGCAGAACCCTCACGCAGATCCACTGCCACGTCAAAAACCTCTCCTCTTACCACCCTCACAAGCTTATCCTGCGGATGCTCGATCTGAAAATGCAGTCCCCTGAGCACCCCTTTGGTGCTGGAGCTCTGATTATCCTGCACGAAGACCTGGTCTATCCCCGCCTCCCTGAAGTCGTTATAATTATACGTCTCCATGAAATAGCCCCTCTCATCTCCGAAAACCCGGGGTGTGATAACCTTCAGTCCCTCTATCTCACATGTTTCAACGCTGATCTTTCCCACTTTTCCACTCCTCTGTAAAATCGTATTTTTACATCTTCCATTACCATGATCCCGCATTGCTTCGCATCGGGCGGTTAAAATGTAATGAATATATCCATATCCACCCTTCCCGCGATGCCGTCCACATAACCGCTTGAGGTATACTGCCAGATGCTGTAGTCTCCGTTATATGTGGGGCCCGAGGCTCTGTATTGCGCAAGCCACTTCATATAAGGCTGAAGCCGGTCCATATTAAGATACTTTGTCATCCAGGTCTTATTGGCATAGACACCTGCCTTGTATCCCAGCTCCTCGGCCGTCTCACAAAAGCTCCTTACTATCTCTGTTCTGGTCACGGGATCGAGTCCGTCGGCCCTTCCTCCGTTTGAGTTTCCGGAGCTCTCCACATCAAGAAACACCGGCAGTGCCAGATCCGAGGAATTAACAAGGGCCGCCACAGCCTCCGCTTCCTCTCTCGCTTCATCAGGAGTTATGGCCTGTGTAAAGAAATATACTCCCGTCTTCACTCCTGCAGCCTTGGCTCCTGCGAGGTTCTGACTGAAATAAGGATCCTCTACCAGAACACCGCTGCTTGATCCCCTGTATCCTGCCCTTATTATGGCGAACTCTATGCCTGCGGCCCTGACCCTGTTCCAGTCGATCTCTTTATTATATTTCGATACATCAATGCCTATGCTTCCCTGGGGCAGGACCACCTCTCCGGAAGCTGTGCCCTCACCTTCGCTCTCAGCCTCCGCCTCTCTCTCGCCGGGATCTGAAGCTGTATCCTCTACTGCTGCATCGATATCCTTTTCCTGCATTATTATGCTTCTGATACCGGATGAGGGTGTATATTTTATCCTGGGCTTCACCGTGATAGAGGAGGTCTCTGTTATCCCTGAGCCGTTTGTGACCTCCACATCATAGTCCCCTGGTGTCACCTCCCCCAGATATATGATGCCGTCTCCGTCATTATCTGAAGCCTCGTAAATATCACCGTCAGGTCCGTCGGCTTCCGCAGTCCATCTCATATCCGCCGGCATCTCTCCGGTACTGCTCACGATCTGGATCTTCAGATCCGAATCGCTGGAGGTGAGGAGAAGCACAAATCCGCTGCTCATATCCAGACCTGGATCCGTCTCATCCTCATAGAAGATATCATCATAATCAGAGACTCTCGGGGTATCTGCCTCAGGCTTTATATCCTCTTCCCTCTGCTCTCCATCAGCTCCGGCTTCCGAAGCCTCCGTCTCATCCTCCGATACTGTAGATACCGTATCCTTTAAGCCTCTGTTCCTTATCCTGTCCCTGTTCAGGCTCATGCCCAGCAGGATGATGAAAGCGAGGCAGTTAAAGCCTATTATAAGCGCAGGTATCAGCCATATTCTCCGATCGCCGCGCTTCATTGCCTGTTACAGACCGTTGGCTATATCCTTAAGGTACTGTCCGTAAGCCGTCTTTGCAAGCGGCTCCGACAGCTTCAGAAGCTGCTCCTTGTCTATATAGCCCTTTTTATATGCGATCTCCTCTATGCAGGAAATATACAGTCCCTGTCTTTTCTGGAAGGCAGACACGAAATCTGCTGCATCCAGCAGCATGTCATGAGAGCCCGTATCAAGCCAGGCAAATCCTCTTCCGAGAGTTTCCACATACAGATTCCCACGGCGCAGGTACTCATTATTCACCGAAGTTATCTCTATCTCGCCTCTGGCGGAGGGCTTGACATTCCTTGCGATCTCAACCACGTCGTTATCATAAAAATACAGCCCCGGAACCGCATAATTGCTCTTCGGATGCTCAGGCTTCTCCTCTATGGATATGGCCCTTCCCTCATCATCGAACTCTACGACGCCGTACTCCGTAGGATCCTTCACATAGTACCCGAATATGGTCGCCCCCTTCTTCCTTTCGGCTGCGGCTCTCAGGGTTTTCGAAAAGCTCTGTCCATAGAAGATATTATCTCCGAGGACCATGGCCACATTATCATCTCCGATGAAGTCAGCGCCTATTATAAAGGCATCCGCAAGCCCCCTCGGAGCCTCCTGTACCGCATAATTCATATTCAGGCCCAGCTGTGAGCCGTCACCGAACAATTCCCTGAAGCCGGGCAGATCCCTTGGTGTAGATATTATAAGTATATCCCTTATCCCCGCAAGCATCAGTGTTGACAAAGGATAGTAGATCATGGGTTTGTCGTAAACCGGCATCATCTGCTTGCTCACAGCCTTTGTCAGAGGATAAAGCCGTGTGCCGGAGCCTCCGGCAAGTATTATACCCTTCATCGCTCCTCCTTTACTTTATACGTTGTACATTTTCTTATAATATTCCTGATAGCCTCCCGAGGTCACATCCTCCATCCAGTCCATATGATCCAGATACCATCTGACTGTAAGGCGGATCCCGTCCTCAAACTTCGTATCGGGAAGCCAGCCCAGCTCGCTGCTGATCTTATCGGGAGCTATGGCATACCTCCTGTCATGTCCCTTTCTGTCCTCCACGAAGGTTATGAGATCCTCCGAGATATTCTTCTTTCTCGGATCATCATCGGGAAGGATCTCCTGAAGAGTCTTTATTATGGTCTTGATGATCTGTATATTCTCACGTTCATTATGTCCGCCGATATTATACTTCTCACCTGTCCTGCCCTTTTCTATGACCATGTCTATACCCTTGCAGTGATCATCCACATAGAGCCAGTCACGCACATTTTTTCCGTCTCCGTATACAGGGAGCTTCTTCCCGGCAAGCGCATTGTTTATCACAAGGGGAATGAGCTTCTCAGGGAACTGATAAGGTCCGTAATTATTAGAGCAGTTTGTAATATTAGCCGGGAAATGATAGGTGTCAACATAGGCCTTCACCAGAAGATCCGCCGAAGCCTTGCTGGCAGAATAGGGCGAATGCGGATCATAGGGCGTAGTCTCATAGAAATAATCCCCGGGATCGCTTAATGAACCATATACCTCATCGGTTGAAACATGAAGGAATTTCTTCCCCTCCTTAAAGCTTCCGTCCTCATTTTCCCATGCAGCCTTTGCCGCATTCAGCATTACCGCCGTTCCCAGCACATTAGTCTCCACGAAGACCTCGGGATTGACTATGGACCGGTCCACATGGCTTTCTGCCGCAAAATGCACCACCACATCTATGTCATTCTCGGCAAATATCTTCTCTATTGCTTCCTTATCCCTGATATCCGCCTTGATGAAGGTATAATTATCCCTGTCCTCAACTCCCGACAGATTCCCGAGATTCCCCGCATATGTCAGCGCATCAACATTTATGAGCCTGATATCATCACCATACCTGCGGAACATGTAATAAACGAAATTAGAGCCGATAAAGCCGGCGCCCCCCGTAACAAGATAAGTACGCATAGTCTCTCCTTAATATATAATTATTTATGATCCTCAACCCGGTTACAACCTTATAATTTTATCAGATATCCTGCTCTCTTTCAAACCTTCGTTTCATGCCGTTTTCTCACCGCTTTGAGTATGACGGCCCACACCAGGATCAGATAACCTGTCAGATAAAAAGACAGATAATACATGGTCCATGTGGCCGGCGCCGTAAGGAAGAGGATCGGCAGTCTCAGCGCCACAGCTGATACAGCGATAAAAGCCTTCCAGCTTCTCTTTATAAGCAGGTATATCCAGAAAACCATGACGGCTCCTATGGGTATGATGGTATCCCATACAAGCCTGTAGGTTATCATTTCGGAGAAATCACTCCTCAAAGCCCCGAGCAGCAGCAGAAAGCGCTGTCTGAGCCCCTCCGATACGGGTCTGTTCAGCGGAGCATTCCAGGAAACAAACTCTTTCTGATTATCATTCTGCTCCTCAGGATCGAAAAGATAATAGGTTCCGACGACATTGGTCGGATTTGTCCTGCCATGGATAGCCGAGGTGTCGACAAAGACCTTTATCCTCTCCTTTGCGACGGCCTTTGGATGTCTGATGCAAAGCCCCAGGAAGGCTTTCATGAAACCGCTGTACTCTTCTCCGGTGTATTCATGGATCGGAAGCTCGTATTTCCACAGAAGATCCTCTCCGTTCACACCGGGATTATCCAGTATCACCTGTATCCCCACCACTCTGTCTACCGCCTGAAGGAGCTCCTTATCCTCCTCGGGATCGGCAGCCCTTACGACCTCCGACAATGGCCTCAGTATCGCTACCACGGAATAATCACTGTTTCCCGATCTTGCCTTCTGATATGAGGATATGGCAAATATTCCGAGAAATATGACTCCCGTCGTAAAAAGCTTCTTTTTCAGGGATAATATGTCCTTATCCTGCAGAAAGATGAGCAGTATGACCACAGGGGCATACAGGAAGCCCTCACTCCTCCACATTGAAAGCACTGCCGTGGCAAGTCCTGCGAATAAAAGCATCACCCATCCGATCCTCCGCTCACGGTATGAAATGCATAATACAAAGCCCAGGACCAGAACCTCATAGAAAATATACGCTCCCATCCTGAAGCCCGAATACTGATAAAGAAGCACCGGAGGCAGCAGGAAGGGAAGGAGCTTGACCAGGATATCAGCTGTCCTGTTTTTCAAAAGCTGCTGTCCCGCGCAGAAGGTCTCCTCAAGATCCGTGATCACATAGGATACGATGATCCCGGCGATCAGAAGCTGCATAAATATCACGCCTCCCGGGGTCGGGATGAGCTGAAGGAAGATATTCTGAAAAAAAGATGATAAAAAATGCTGCCACGGAAGGACATCATAGCATCTGGCACTTGAAAGCACGCCTATATCATCCCAATACCAGGTTCCGGGCCAGAGCAGGATGAGGATCACCATGAGGATGGCAAAATATAATGCAAAAACCTGCAGTCCCCGCTTTATTACCCTATTACCCTCCCCTGCCTGTCTGAAAACATAGAAGCCAAAGCACCAGAGAGAAAGAAGGAGACAGAAAAAAAGCCCCTTCTGAACCCATACATAGGGCCTTCCCGTATCGCAATCCAAAAAGCCATTCCCGATCCCCGCAAGAAACCAGACAGCCCATTGGACTGCGGCGCAGGCCGAGGGAAGCGTATATTGCTTTATTTTTTTCGATCCGTCATTTTCCATTATTCAAAAACCTTAAGGGGTATTCATCATGATATCTGTGATCCAGGGACGGCTCCGTCTCATGCGCGGCATTATAATACCATATGCCGGCTTCCTTTTCATCTCCCGTCATCCTGTAATATTCACCAAGCTCAAAGGCAGTCTCCGAGGTAACCTCTCCGAGAGCCAGGGCTCTGAGAGCGTATTTCATGAACCCTTCCCTGTCCGAGGATATCCTGCATGCTCTCATCATGGTATAAAGCTCATCCTTCAGCCTGTCCGCATCGCTTTCCTGCTCCAGGGCGGCCGAGATATACTCAGATGCAGTGACAAAGTCGCTGTCACTGCCCGACACCGCAAGCTCCCGCATATACATGTCCAGGAGTCTGGGCTCGAGCTCCCCCTTATTGCTTATGATACGCCGGAAGATCTCAAAATCCCTTCCGGAATGTAATGATCCCGGCTTGTGTATTATCTCTATGTCCGAATCAAGGATCACGGGCGCAAGCCTTACCTGCTCATGCACCTCCCCTTCCCATACAAAGCTGCGGAGTCTTTTGTACAGCTTTGGTCTGAGCTCCCTGTCAAAATTATATGCAGTATTATATTCAAGCTGGTTTGTATACAGGAACTGAACTATCTCTGTTGATGGATCCAGCGTTTCCTTGAGCTTTAAGAATTTATCCCTGTTTTCCATGTCGATGATCTCATCCGCATCGGCAGAATAGATATAATCGCATGAGCACTTTGAAAAAGCATAATTCCTTGCTGCCGCGAAATCGTCGATCCACTTAAAATCGTAGATCCGGGAGGTGTATTTCTCCGCAGCCTTTTTTGTGCCGTCAGATGATCCGGTATCCACGATCACCACCTCGTCCCCTATGTCCTTCAGGGAATCAAGGCATCTCGGCAAATGCTTCTCTTCATTTTTGACTATCAAACAGATACTTATCGTCATGCTTCTATTTCAACCGGGACCTCTTCATCATCTATAAGCGCCAGCATGACCGAAACTATATCCGGATCAAACTGAGTACCGGAGCATTTTACAAGCTCCTCTCTCGCAAAATCGACCGGCAGGGCTTTCCTGTAGACCCTGGGGCTCGTCATGGCGTCGAAGGAATCCGCCACACAGATGATCCTTGCTATCTCCGGTATATCCTTACCGGTAAGATGCGAGGAATATCCCTTGCCGTCCCATCTCTCATGATGATACCTGGCTCCATCCTCTATGCCCGGCAGAGCCTTGAAATCCTTAAGTATCTCCCCTCCGATATCCACATGTGTCTGTATGGTAGAGTATTCGCTGTTATCGAGCTGTCCGGGCTTTTGAAGGATAGTATCCGTGATGCCTATCTTCCCTATGTCATGAAGCATCGCTATCCAGTAAACCCTTTCCCGTTCGTTCTCATCATAGCCCATCCTGCCGGCAATGAGTCTGGCATATTCGGCGACCCTTAAGGAATGTCCCTGGGTATAAGGATCCTTTGCATCTATTATATTTGCGAAGGTCGTATAGCTCTCCACCAGGATCGCCTGTATCTCTTCCTGCCGCTCCCTGAGCCTTCTGTATCTGTGATGATTCAGCTCATCGGTGCAGAAAACGGAGAAGGTTATGATTATGGCAGCCACAAGCCCCCAGAAGAAGGGAGTGTCCGTCACCGTAAAATCCTCCTTGTAATACAGCCTGTACTCACCTACCGACTGCTCCTCCAGAGAGATCATCACGAGTCCGAAGGTCCTTTTGGAGCCTGCCGGTATCTCTGAATTCTCTTCATCAGGCCTCACCACAAGCTTATGCTCCGCCTTTTCGAAGCTGCCGTTCCAGGAGCTGTCTATCGCGTAATCAGATGTAAATATGATCTCAGCCTGCCAGTCATATATATCACCGGCTCCGTCGTTGGTCACATCGAAATCATATTCCATGCCCTTGTCAAAGCCGGCTGTGCTGTGTTCACTCCACTCCTTGGACCGCTCATATGTGATCCGCATCATGGAACGCTCCGTTCCTTCCATGGTCCCCTTCACGATAAAGGTTCTTTTTCCCATTTCATTGTAAAACAACACCAGCCCGAAAAGAGCAAGAAGCAATACCGCAAATACTGCTGCGTAGATCCTTCGGTTCTTCTTTATATTATCCGAGAACCAGCCCTTAACCTTCATTTTCCTTTTCGACCAGATTCATGGCGCCGTATATCTCCCTAAGCCTGGGTTTTTCTATCTTGCCGGTCGCATTTCTGGGCACATCGGCAAAGATTATCTTTCTCGGCCTCTTGTATTTCGGAAGCTTTTTGCAGAAGTCAAAAACCTCTTCCTCTGTACAGGAATATCCCTTCTTTATCTTGATTATCGCTGCTGAGATCTCACCCAGCCTCTTATCCGCAAGACCGATGACAGCCACATCATCCACAGGATCAAAGCTGTGAAGGAAATCCTCGATCTGTACGGGATAGATATTCTCACCACCGGAAATGATGACATCCTTCTTTCTGTCCACCAGATAATAAAAGCCCTGCTCGTCCTGCTTAGCCATATCTCCGGTATAGAGCCAGCCCTCATCATCCAGTACCTCTGCAGTGGCCTTTTCGTCATGGTAATAACAGATCATGACACCGGGCCCTCTGACTGCGAGCTCGCCGACCTCTCCTCTTGAAACATCCTTTCTCTGCTCATCAACTATCCTGCACTCCCATCCGAAGCCGGGAACTCCGATGGCTCCCACATGATCCACATTCTCAACTCCCAGATGCACGCAGCCGGGACCTATGGACTCCGAGAGACCGTAATTGGTATCGTACTGATGCTCAGGGAAATAATCCTTCCAATGCTTTATCAGGGATCTGGGTACGGGCTGCGCCCCGATGTGCATAAGTCTCCACTGTGACAGCGTGTAATCCTCTCTCTTCATATCCCCTCTGTCAAGAGCATCCAGGATATCCTGTGCCCAGGGGACAAGAAGCCAGACTATGGTACATTTCTCCCTTGAGACAGCATCCAGTACGAATTCGGGCTTTGTGCCTTTTAGAAGTACCGCTTTGCTGCAGGATATCAGTGACCCGAACCAGTGCATCTTGGCTCCGGTATGATAAAGCGGCGGGATACACAGAAATACATCATCCCTTGTCTGTCCGTGATGCTTCTGCTCGACCATGGCCGAGTGCATGAGCGCTCTGTGCTTATGCAGTATGGCTTTGGGGAAGCCTGTGGTTCCGCTGGAAAAATAAACAGCCGCAAGATCATCGTCATCAAGCTCTATGTCAGGCGCCACGGAGGAACAGTCGGCTGTCATGGTATTGTAGCTCTCCGCGAAGGTGGGACAGTTCTCACCCACGTAAAACAGGAGACGGTGCTCGGAGATGTCATCAGCTATCTCCTCTATCCTGCCGATAAATTCCGGTCCGAACACAAGAATGTCAACCTCTGCAAGATCAACGCAGTAACTGATCTCATCGGACGCATACCGGAAATTAAGAGGTACTGCAAGCGCCCCTGTCTTCAATATGCCGAAATATATCGGAAGCCACTCGAGGCAGTTCATCAGAAGTATCCCTACCTTATCTCCCTTTTTTATCCCTCTCTCCAAAAGGAGATTTGCAAATCTGTTTGACTTCTCATCAAATATCCTCCAGGTGATCTCTCTCCTGTAGGGCTGGTCAGGCTCAGGCTGTATCAGATCATATTCCTTCCAGGTCATGCGCCGCATATCCTTTATCGTGGGATTAAGCTCGACCAGTGCCACCTCATCCCCGTGTTCCCGGGCGTTTCTTGCAAGTAGTTCCGTGATTGGCATTTGTTTATTTCCTCTTTCTGTCGTTTTTCTCTGAAAAGTCAGGAACTGCTGATTTGATCAGCATTTTCTTAGTATAACATCTGAAGATGTATTTTTCTACTATATATAGTATAGTGCCCGCTGTCCATACCACGATGAGATTCACCAGAAATGACAGGGGAAAACTGATATGGAGCCCTATCCAGAAGCCAGGGTAACCTGAGCAGAAACACTGCACCAGATAAAGCGGCAGCGCCATGTCTCCAAGATATCGTATCCAATATGACGAAGCGAAGCCCCCTGCTGCTTTTTCATTGTTAAAATATCCGCAGAGCAGCGCGCAAAGCCCGAAGCCTGACACCCCGGCAAGGATGAGGGCATTTGACACGCAGGGGATATCCGTTGTTTCTCCCGCCATAAAGAGGATAAAGCCTGAGATGATACCGGCCGCAGAAAACCTCCTCCTTACCGGCTTATTCTCCGTCAGCGGATGCCCCTCAAGCATCATCAGCCTGAGCAGATAACCTGCAAGCATTGAATAAAGCCCTATAACATAAAGCCTCTCCTGCCTTTCATTAAGCAGTATGAAGATCACTGCGAGAGCAGCCATTATCATAAGCATTATCTGTTTCCTTTCAAGCTTTGCCAAAAGGAAAAGGATAATATAAAAGATGAGTATCGCGGTAATGAACCAGTACAGGGTAGGATAAATGAAAACCGCAAAAAGCTGTACGGGATCCCGGAACGAAAAATACCCCCTGAGCCAGGTAAGGAAATAGGCGATCGCGGTGATCGGGAGTATCCTTATGAGTCTCTTTTTATACCATAAAGGAAATGCCTTAAGCGGAGTCTTTACTGCAGACGGCGCAAGAGCAAAGCCGCTGACCATAAAAAAAAAGATTATTGCCCAGATCCTGTCCGAAAAGCGTCAGGAATTTCCACTCTCCCGGAAGTATCGTATTGCAGTGATAAAGAAAGATCATTATGCATGATACAGCCTTTATGATATCCACTATGACAAGTCTTTTTTCAGGTCTTTCTTCACTCGATCCCTTCATGCCGTCCCCCCGGAATCATATATGATCAACAATCTGTATTTTAGCATACAAAGAGTTATCCTTATACAATGAAAAGAACAGGGCTTATCACCCTGTCCTTTCCGGTTTGTTCTATGGAGTATGTTTAAGGTAAGGAATTATTTAAGCAGTGCCATACGGTCAGGATCGTCTGCGAATACTTCCTTTGCGTTATCCTTTGTTACTACTACAGGAGGAAGCTCATATACGGAAACATCGATCTTGCCGTTGTTTACCTGTACATCTGTTGAGGGCATTCCGTTTCCTGCCTGAAGAGAATCAATGATCTCTATTGTCTTTGCAACAAGGTCCTTGGTAGGCTTTGCAACTGTTGAATACTGTCTTCCCTGCCATACCCACTCAACTGACTCATTCTCTGCATCAAGTCCTGAAACTACAGGTATCTTCTGTCCTGCATTCTCGCATGAGGTGATGATGGCTCTTGCTATACCGTCGTTAGGTGACAGAACACCATGGATCTCCTTGTCTGAATAAAAGCCTGAAAGAAGTGAATCCATTCTTGCCTGTGCCTTTGAATTATCCCAGTCAGCTGTTGCACACTGTGTGAAATCTGTCTGGCCTGATACCACTACTACTGTTCCGTCGTCGATCTTGGGCTGAAGTACCGACATAGCTCCTGTGAAGAAGTTAGGTGCATTGGGGTCAGCAGGGCCGCCGCCGAAAAGCTCTATATTGTAGGGGCCTGCTCCCTTTTCCTTCTCAAGACCCTCAAGAAGAGCCTGAGCCTGAAGCTCACCTGTCTTTACGCTGCCAAACTGGACCACTCCGTCAACTCCTGTCGTGTTCTCAAGAAGTCTGTCATAGCCGATGACATATATGCCTGCGTCCTTCGCCTGCTCAAGTACTGCGCCAAGCTGTGATCCGTCAACAGGACCTACTACGATGACCTTTGCGCCGTTTTCGATCATTGACTCGATCTGCTGCTGCTGCTGGGGAACCTTCTGGTCAGCTGCCTGTACTATAGGCTCATATCCTGCTTCAACCAGCTGATCCTTGAACATTGTCTCTGCTTCCTTCCAGTTCTGTGTGCCGAGCCAGGGAAGAGATACACCGATCGCAGATCCCTTCTCAAAGCCTGCTGCTGAACCTGCATCTGCTGCCGTATCCGCTCCTGCATCAGCCGCTGTATCTGCTGCTGCGTCATCCGCAGCCGGCTCTGCTGCCGTGTCTGCAGCCGCATCTGCTGCCGGCGCTGCAGCGGGAGCGCTGTCAGCTGCACCTTCCCTGCCGCCGCATCCTGTCAGGGATACGAACACCATACCTGCTACAAGCAATGTTGACAAAAGCTTTTTCCTGATCATCATTAAACCTCCTCTTTTTTTGTTTTTGATAATCTTTTTGTTCTTTTTTATATAGACTCCGCGTCAGCCTTCCCCGCTGTCCGCGGTCTGTCCCGTTTTTATTTATTTCCGGATGAAGAACGTCCGTTCCTCTTGTTGTATACATCAAAGGCTACCGCTGCCAGGAGTACGAATCCCTTTATGACCTGTGTCTTGTCAGCTCCGACACCCATGAGCATCAGTCCGTTGTTAAGAACTGCCATTACAAGTCCGCCGACCATGGTCGCAAGTATTGTTCCTACTCCTCCTGAAACAGCTGCTCCTCCGATGAATACTGAAGCGATAGCGTCCATTTCCCATGAGGTTCCGTCTGCGGGTCCTGCTGCTGTAGATCTTCCTACGAAAAGTATGCCTGCTACTGCTGCAAGGAAAGACATGTTCATCATTGTAAGGAAGTATGTCTTCTTGACATTTACACCTGAAAGTGCTGCCGCGCTCTTGTTTCCGCCTACCGCATATATGTGACGGCCGAACCTTGTGCGCTGGGTTATTGTATGATAAATGATTATCAGTATCAGAAGGATCAGGCCGGGTACAGGGAAGGAGGTTCCTTCACGTCCTGAACCGAAAAGCCAGGTGAAATATGCTATAAGCACTGTTACCAGACATATCCTTACTGCTACCGCCCAGATGGGCTCCTGCACTCCTGTGGCCACTGCCGAGCGCTTGTATTTCCTGACCTGTGCTATGATGAATGCTGCGATCCCTATGATGCCCAGTACAAGTGTGGAGTTATTCATTCCGGTGAAGGTCGGTCCCCATTCAGGAAGATACCCTGCTCCGAACCACTTCAGCTCCTGGGGAGCCGCTACCGATATTGACTTTGATATCCATATAACGCCGCCTCTGAATATCATCATTCCGCCCAATGTAGTGATGAATCCAGGGATACCGAGCTGTGCAAGGAAGAATCCGTCCCAGGCTCCTGCAGCCACACCTATGGCAAGCGCGATCAGGACTGTCAGCCACCAGGGAAGATTCAGATCCCTGTAGGCTATCGCCATGACCATTCCTGCAAAGCCTGCCACCGATCCTACGGAAAGATCGATCTGTCCTATAACTATGACCATCAGCATTCCAAGAGCCAGCACGAGCACGTATGCGTTACCTGACAGAAGATTCTGGAAATTCGATGAGGTGAGCATCCTGCCGCCCGATATCACATTAAATACTATTATCAGTGCTGCCAGTGCCAATACCATTGTGTACTGACGTAAATCTCCTCCTAATACCTGTTTTATATATTTCATTGCCTTTACCGTCCTTTCCCTTTGATTAAGCTATAGATGTTATGGTCATTTTCTTCATCAGTGATTCCTGATCCGCTTCGCCTCTTTGCAGCTCTCCCGTGATAGTGCCTTCGAATATCGTATATATCCTGTCCGCCATTCCCAGAAGCTCGGGAAGCTCGGATGATACCAGCACTACCGCCTTGCCCTGATCCGCAAGCTCATGGATCAGCTTGTATATTTCATACTTTGCGCCAACATCTATACCTCTTGTCGGCTCATCCAGGATCAGGATATCCGGTTCGGTAAACATCCATTTGGAAAGAACCACCTTCTGCTGATTGCCTCCCGACAGCGTGCTTACACCCACGTCTATGTTTGTCGCCTTTATCCTGAGTGATTTCCGGTATTCCTCGGAAGCTGCCTTCTCCTTGTCAGGGCTTATCAGCCCCTTTGACAATATCGCTTCAAGATTTGCTGAAACAATGGTCTTGGATATCGAATCCAGAAGATTAAGCCCCAGATTCTTTCTGTCCTCCGGCACATAGGCTATTCCGTTTTTTATAGCTGATTCCACGGATGTCAGCGTAACCTCTCTGCCTCTTATCTTTATGGTGCCGCTCCTGTATATCCCGTAATTCCTTCCGAAGATGGAACGCATAAGCTCTGTCCTGCCTGCGCCCATGAGGCCTGCAAACCCGACTATCTCGCCTGCTCTTACATTGAAGCTGGAATTCTTGCAAACCATCTTTCCTTCTATCTCCGGATCCTCTATATTCCAGTCTGACACCTCGAAGATCACTTCGCCCGGATGTGATTCATGCTCCGGATAGCGGTTCTCTATGGAACGTCCCACCATCGAGCGTATGATCTTGTTTTCATCCACATATCCGTCCTCTATGTCATAGCTGTCCACCGTCTGGCCGTCTCTTATGACCGTGACCGAATCAGAAACCTCTGCGATCTCGTTTAATTTATGAGAGATCATTATGCATGTTATGTCGTTGCTTCTAAGCTCCTTCATCAGAGCCAGGAGATTCGCAGAGTCTGATTCGTTCAATGCGGATGTCGGCTCATCCAGGATCAGCAGCTTGACATTTTTTGACAGTGCCTTTGCTATCTCCACAAGCTGCTGCTGTCCTACGCCCATATGCTTGATGAGCGTATCCGGATCGATCGACAGTCCCACCCTTAAAAGGATCTCGTTTGTCCGCTGGCGCTCTGTATCCCAGTCGATAAGTCCCCGGTTCAATATCTCATTACCCATGAAGATATTCTCTGTCACCGAAAGCTCCGGGATCATCGTCAGCTCCTGATGGATGATCGCTATTCCTGCATTTTCAGATTCCTTTATGTTTTTGAATTTCATCTCATTTCCCATGAAGAAGATCTGTCCGTCATAGGTTCCGTGAGGATAGACCCCTGATAAAACCTTCATGAGAGTCGATTTTCCGGCTCCGTTCTCCCCGCATATCGCATGAATGGTACCTCTGCGAACCTCCAGAGTAACATTGTCCAATGCCTTGACTCCGGGGAATTGTTTTGTAATGCCTTTCATCTGCAGGATAAAAGGATTCTTCTCCATATCCACCATCCTTTCCTCTGGCATGATCCTGATGCCCTAAAATTCCCTTAAACACTTTGATATCCCGACTGCCCTTAAAGCATGCCCTCGTTGTATGTTAAGGGTACAAAAAAAGAGATGTTTGTTATAGTCACAAACGTCATCAGTATGGCAAAACGAATATCACTTATCGATATGACAAATGTCATATTCCATGATCACATATGTCACTTCGATAAAGACAGCCCGCCGGTATATTACTGATTATGCAGGGTTTTCAGGAATGTATTCAGATTTCTTGACTGTATGATCTGTTCCATACGCAGATTGCCATTGCCGTCAAGTATTTCCTCAACAGAGGTATCGACAGCATTTATCGCTTCGTTATAGCCGTAGAATCTGTGCTTTGAGACCGCGTGTGACATTGCATACACCAGAGTGTCATAGCTCCGGTGATGATTCTTCTTAAGCACAGACTCCGTTACGCTCTTGCAGGGCGAGATCCCCTCTGAATAAGTGAAAATCTCGGACTGGATCTCTTCGTCGCAGGTCAGCAGCTTGATAAATTCCCAGGCCTTATCCTTCATCCCGCTGCCGGAATACATTGCCACGGACAGCGTATCAAGCCTGGAGCTGTTATCACCTTCATATCCGGCAGGCATTGTCAGAAAATCCCACTGGAAATCCGCATAGCGGCTCGCGTGTACGGGATTTGTCATATATGCTCTGTATTTTGAGTAGTACATAGGCTGAAATGCTACACTGCCATGCTCAAAATAGTCTGAACTGCCGGAATTCCTCACATTATATCCTTCGAGAGAATCAAGGAAGGTCAGTGCCTCTGTCACCTTTTCATCCGTGAAATAGCACTCCGTTCCCGTTTCATTAAAAAGCTCCACATCATTTGAGGAGAAGGCTTCCTCCCACCCGTAATCAGCCACTCCGAACTGATCTGTAGTTCCGTTATGATCGGTATCCTTTGTTACCTCCGAACAGATCCTGTAGAAATCATCCCATTTCCAGTCAGAATCAGGTCTTCTCACTCCCGCTCTGTCCAGAAGCGAGCGGTTGACAAACATCAGCTCCGGAGCGCATTCAAAGGGAAGTGAGTATTGACGGGAATCCACACTTCCATACTGATATGCCGCGTCATAAAAGCTCCCCGGATCAAAGCCGTCATCTGACCTGATGTAGGTCATAAGATCCTCCAGCGCACCTGCGCCGACCATGGTGTTCATATCCTCCGGAAGCAGGAAAAACACATCAGGCGCATCTCCCTTCATTATCTGCTCGGCAAGCCACTCGGAATAATCCTCCTTCAGGATGCCGCTCTCATAGACCACCTGTATGTTCGGGTTCTCCTCCTCATATTTGCGGATGGCATCATTGATGATCCTGTGAGAGTACCCGTTTGCGGTGCTCCAGTAGCTGTCGGAAAAAACCCCTATCTTGAGCACTGTATTGTTTCCGAAGGAGATGCTGTTTCGAAAATCTGTGATAAAAAAGATCCCTGCCAGCATGAGTGCCAGGCATATGATATATATGATTTTCTTTTCACGGATCTTATTCATCCCTTATCCTTATGATCTCCCCTTTTGCTTATGACATCCGGCTGTACGGCCCATATCGCAAGCTGTGTCCTGTTTTTAAGCCCCAGCTTGCTGAGGATTATACTGAGGCTGTTTCGGACCGTCCCTTCCGAGAAATTCAGCTTTGCTGCTATTTCCTTATTGGACATCCCCTGCACAAGTCCGTCGATTATCGCCCATTCACCTTCCTTTATTTCATTAAAGGCCTGGTCGTCCACGCTTATCGTCTCCTTGGACTTTGCCATTTCAGAGAAGAGCCTGAGCACCTTGTTTGCAATATCATCATTGATTATGGCAGTGCCGTTATATACCTTTCTTATGGACTCCGTCAGCTCCTCGAAGGACACGCCCTTGAGCATATAGCCGCTCGCTCCGTTTTTGATCGCATTAAAAACATACTCGTCATCATCAAAGGTCGTAAGTATGATGATCTTTATTTCAGGTGAATTCTCCTTTATTATCCGGGTGCACACGACGCCGTCCATCTTCGGCATGCGTACATCCATAAGTATCACATCCGGCTTGTTCTCTCTCACGCTCCGTATGACATCGGTTCCGTTCGACACCGTAGCCGTCACCTCGAAATCCTCCACGCCCCCAAGCATCATTTTCAGGCTCTGACGTATCAGCTCCTGATCATCTGCGATCAAAATCTTAATCATCGCTAGTCCTCACCTCCGTTCCCCATCTTATGGGGATCATGGCCCTGAGCAG
>CAMUZQ010000032.1 GCA_947165275.1 uncultured Lachnospiraceae bacterium
GGCCATTACTGGCCTGAGAGTACTTTGTATGAGGTTAGACTGTCAAACTACCGAGGCAGATAAATAATAAGTGATACAGCTCCCGGTTCTGATATATCGAACCGGGAGCTGTTTTGTATAGAAATGAAAACAATAGTGGTAATGTATTTAAATTAATACAAAATATACAGAAAAAATGAAACGTTTTCGGCAATGTGCACAAAAAATTTACGAAACATTGTACTGCTTACATGTTTGACGGGCTTTTCGGCCATATGTTATCATAAAATCAATAGTGATAGTGGGTCAAAGTGTAGTTTTTTGTATCCCATAAGAGGGAAGAGCATTTTATTCTTATGACTTCGTTTGCCCGTGATCAGCGGGGGCCTGGCGCTTCTGAAGCGCTGCCCGGACGGATAAGTTCTGTTCCAGGGATTACAAAGAAAACGCAATGACTCAACAAAAAGATATACAGTGGAGAGGTGCAGACTATGAGAAAGTCAGGAAAGAAGATCATCGTAGCCATCTTATTGGTGACGATGCTGTCGCAGACATTATACTCGGCGGCAGCGGGTGTTTTTGGTCTGAGTACAAGGTCATATGCATATGCAGATGACGAGATGACCGATGATGTAGAGCCCGGAGAGGCAGTGGATGAATCCACCCAGGATGACGGCGGTGTCGTCCAGGAAGCTCCTTCGGAGTCATCAGGAGAGGAAGGAGAAGGAGCTTCGGAGGAGCCGACTGAAACTGCAGAGGGCTCCGGAGAGGAGGCGGCCGCCTCAGATGATGAGCTCATCGGGGAAGATAAAAAGACCGTCGATGAGGAAGCCGAAAAGAGCATAGAGGAAGAAGAGGAGGCTGTACCTGAGGTAAGGCTCCGTGCTTCCTATGCCGATTTGGAGAACGGTTCCGAGATAAAGGATACAGAGGATCTGGAGATAGACTCCAACTATATGTACATACTTGAGTACGAAGCACCCGGGATCACAGACTACACCTACAATAAAACCACTATTAATATAGAAGATGAAGAGTACGACATCACAGCCATCCTTACAGAGGAAAAGAACGGCACAAAGGTTTATTCCATCACAACAGATCAGGATGCGAAGGATAAGGCATCAGATGAGATTTCATGGACGAAGCTTGTAAAGGATGCAGTCATTGTCCTGAATTATGACAGGGTAAAGGAAGAAACCGAAGAAGCGGCAGCTGCAGAGAGCGGCGCAGAGGACATACAGGGAAGCGCTTCCGAAAATAATGCGGAAGAGCAGAAGGACAGTGCCTCAGATAATGACGCGGAGGATAAGAAGGACAGCGCCTCTGATAATGACGCAGAGGAGCAGAAGGACAGCGCCTCCGATAATGAAGCAGAGGATAAGAAGGACAGCGCTTCAGATAATAACGCAGATGACAAGAAGGACAGTGCATCGGAAAACAGCGCAGAGGCTGCAGCAGGCGATCTGAAGCTCAGCGTGGTAGACAGCAGCGGAGAAGTCCTTTCCGATCAGACGACCCTCCCGGAATTCGAGGGTACGCTTGATCTGACAGATGGAAGCAAGGTTGTCGGCAAGGTAACAAAAAAGATCGACCTTGGCGGCGGCTACAGCTATGAGAGCGGAGAATATAAGTTTGTTTCTGCGACAATAGATGATAAGGAGGTCACTTCCCTTAAAAAGGAAGAGACTGACAGGGGTACAGCTTATTATGTATCCGACGGCGGTGAATACGAACCCGTTAAGGAGGGTGCAGAGCTTGTCCTTCATTATGAAGCGCCTGAAATGAGCAGAAAATCATACAGCTACAACGGAAACGGAGTGAGCGTCACGGCTGAGCTTACCTCGGCAGATGCCGTACCTGATGAGGCTGTTTTCAGGGTCACGCCAATAACAGAAGGAGAGCTTTTTGATACATACATGGCTGCCATGGATCAGGCAGACAGCGATAAGGTACATAATGCCGATAATACCTTCCTTTACGATATAGCCTTCTTTGTAAAGGATGCGGAAACAGGAGAAGAGGTTGAATTCAGTCCCACAGAGGGATCTGTAAGGATCAGCCTGAAAATAGGCCAGGATCAGCTGGAACAGATAGGTGTGGAGAGTACTGATGAGGTCAGACTGACCCATCTGCCCCTTAAGGAGCAGGTAAAGGAGGAGGCTGCGACTACCCTTGATGCTACGGATATCTCTGTATCTGATATCGAAGCGGAGCCGGTAAGCGCTAACGGAAGCGGCGACAGCCTTGATTTCAGTCTTGACAGTCTTTCAGTATTAGCCGGAACTGCTGCCGGATCAGGTGGAGCGACATCTGATATGACTGATGCAGGCCGCATGCTGCGTCAGGTAATGATAAATGATGAGGATATTACAAACGGCGGCTCGGTGACCATGATCAAAGGTCAGGAATATGATGTCGGAATGATATTTGAAGAGGGAGATTCCGATCATCAGTTCACCGATAATATGTATTACAGGCTTCCCGACGGCCTGATCCCGCCTCTTGATTCGAATGGAAATGTTTTGACGGATGAAAGGACCTTCGGAACCATCCTTTCCGGAAAATATAAGGGTCAGGATCTTACAGGTATAAGGGTTGAAGGACACAAATGGCATGTAGAGCAGTGGGATGACGGTAAGTATTATATCGTTATAAACTTCAATACTCAGGATGATAATTATGAGTATATGAAAAACATGTCCAATATATCCATGACTCTGTGGCTGCATTCGAAGCTGAGCGAGGATGCAAAGGAATGGCAGTTTGCAGGATCGACATATTTTGAAGGAAAGGTTAAATTCGAGGAGCCAAAGAGCAGTGTTGCTGTCGAAAAGCAGAATACCCTCAGCAGTGACGGAAAGACCCTGCATTACACGGTAAAGGTCACCTCAACCGGAACCAATAAGAATGTAAAGCTGTATGACAAAATATACGGATATGACAGTCTGAAGAGCATGGTGACATATCTGCCGGATACTTTGAAGGTTACAGGCTCATCCCTGGGAACCATAATCGAAGGCGGCAGATCGAAGGTGGATTATATCACTGACTTCTCAAATCCGTCATCGGAGAATGAGGTTCTCTTTAAGATGTACTTCGATGAGAAACAGGATCTTACAAACGGAGAGATACTGACTATAGAATATGACTGCTCAGTAAACCTTCCGGATAAAACATCGGAGGATGTAGTTGTAAAGAATAAATTCACTGCTGCTCCCAAGGTTGATGGCACAAGGGAGGAGGTGTCTGCTAGATCAGAGCGTGTATTCACCAAATCTTATGCGCCTTCCCTGATGAAGGAGGGAGACCGTTCTTCCGACAGGACAAAAGTGGATTACAAGATCGTCCTGAATGAGGGCGGCAAATATAATATAAGCGGAGAGACTATAACAGATACCCTGGGCGGGGACCTTATGGGCATAGCTTCATATGCCGGAAACGGGATCACATTAAATGATCAGCTCATACCCTGGAGCCGGATCCTTTCCTCCGGAGGAAACAGCTGGAGCTATACACTTCCTTCGGATTTCGGAAGCAAGGAGGTTGTGATCACCTATACTGTGAATACCGATATGAGCAATGCTTCAGGCGGAGGCAGTCTGACCAATAAGGCTGAATTTGCCGGAAAGACTGTCTGGTGCACAAAGACTTATGAAGGCTTTACAGTAGAAAAAAGTGTTACGAAGAGAACTGACGGATACAGATATCATATTGATTTCCAGGGGAACGGCGTGGTAGACAGTGCAGGCCAGACTGTAAGAGACAGGCTCAGCGGTCCTATGGCGCAGTATGCCAGCTACAATACATCAAAACCGATAGATATAGAAGAAAAAAACGGTCGTAAAGGAACCATCAGCTGGAATGATGTGACCATGGATGCAGACGGAAAGGGATGGAGTCTGGTGATCCCTTCAGGATATGGAAGCAGTAAGGTCACGCTCAAATACTGGGTTACGGTTGATGATAATGCGCAGCTGCTGTCGCAGAATACAGCAGAGACTCTGAATAATACTGTCACTATAGGAGATAAAACCACTGGTAAAGGCGTAGATATTGATGTGCCGGAGGAGAACCGCATCACGATCGAGAAGACACATGATGAGGTTGCGGATGGAAGGAATGTCAACTGGCATGTCAGCTTTAATGTGCCTGCATCAGGCTTTGACAGCGCAGTACTTACCGAGAACCTGCCTACGATCTGGGGGAGTAACGGGATCTTGTCCGATGCCCTCATAGGGGATATATCAGTATCAAGCAGTGACGGAAGCCCTGTATACTATACGATCGAGGGCTCCAAGGCCACTTCCGCGCTGGAAAATGATAATGTTTATGTCCTGACCTTCTATCAGGATGCAGGTCATACAAAGACCGGCTTTGCTCCGGGTGCTGCAAGGACGATAAATCTCAGCCTTACAACAGAGCTTAACCAGGAGTGGATGAAGCTTATTGAGACTAATACATGGTATAAGGATCATATGAATGAGGCAGTGCTTCTTATAAACGGGAGTATTACCTGCAATGCAAAGGATACCGTAGATACGGATAAAGAGATAAAGCGTGAAGATACAGAAAGAACACTGGCAAAATCCGTTGAGAACTCAAACAAAATCGCTTATGTAAATTATGGAAAAGGAGGCCACGAATATCCGATTTATCAATATAGTCTTGATATGGGAGGAGTGTCAGGAAATGAAATAGTCATTGAGGATAACTTCAATGAAGATTTCATACTGATGACTGATAAAGATCAGGTGAGCGGGACAGGATATTCGACAGAATATGTTAAGTGGGATAATTACGGAGCCGCATATCCTGTATTCAATTATAATTCCGGTGATGTCTACTGGTCAGGATTAGAGAAGGATGAGGGTGCTTCGATCACCCTTCTCGAGAACAGGCCCGGTCACTTCAAGATGAAGATAACCGACATTAACCAGGAAGCTTATAAGAATCTGTATCAGTTGAAGTACTGCCTTATTCCTGCAGACGATGAGGCGTACGGCAGGCTGGCAAGAAGTCTCGATTATACCATAGATAACACAGCTGAATGGGATGGCCTTAAAGCGAGCGCATCTATCCAGTACAGGATCAGCAATCCCGGAGAGATCCTGACAAAGCGCCTGCTGGATCCCAAGCCCAGTAAGGATAATGATTATACGGCCACATTCCAGGTCGAATTGAATAAGAATGCATATACATATCTTGACGGTAATAAAAGACTTGATGTGTATGAAAAAATGACGAACCTGCTCCTGGACAGGAATTCGGTAAACATTACCTATAAAAAAATAGAATATCCTGATCCGGTTCACTCTCCTGGTTGGTCACGTGAAGTCGATGACGGATCCGAAACAGGCGAGCAGGCCGGACTTGAATGGGATTCGGATAAGCAGGCATGGCATTTTACGATCCAGGATGGGAAAAAGGCTGTGATAACCTATACAGCAAAGATCGTAAGGAGCAATCTGCATGATCAGGAGGTTAAATACTCAAATGAGGTTACCTTCGGAGGCTATGCAGCAAAGAGTGAAGATTCCCAGATGGTAGAGAAGACCTCGGACAGTATGGGATCGGCTCAGTCAGTTTCATTGATAAAGAGGGCTGCCGACGGCAACGGAGAGGCTCTGCAGGGCGCTGCCTTCCAGCTTTTCGAGATGAAGAGCGGCGGGGATCATGATGCAGTATCCGAGGATGATGCCGACAACTGGATCCCGATAACAGATAAGTCAGGGAATCCTGTAATAAAGGAAACGGATGCCTCCGGAATGGCGGAATTCTCCGGCGGTCAGGATGTGGACGGATGGTCTCTGAGGCTTGATAAATATTATGCGCTTAAGGAGATAACTGCTCCTGCAGGATTTGAGATTGACAAGGAATATCATCCTTTCCTTATCCAGAAGGGAACGGTAGCGCCTGCCAGCGATAAGGTCACTGTAATACCCTTCGGTACTGAGGGCGGACTTTCCATCAGGGATGAGCGTACCAAATATACAAGCATCAACCTTAAAAAGGTCACGGGCGGAAGCGAGTCACCTCTTGCAGGTGCGAAATTCTCCCTCAGATCCAGGTTTGCGAGTATGACTCCTGCACAGGATAATGTGGAATCAGGAGAAGACGGCATAGTCACATTTACAAACGTCTATCCGGGAATGTACATAATTACAGAGACAGAAGCGCCTGAGGGCTATACTGTCATGGATCCGGCCTCCTTTGAGGTAACGGTAGGGAATGATCTGTCTGTAACAAGCAATAGCGACAAGATCGTCTTTTCGGAAAATAATGGTGTTTATACGGCAAATGTGCCCAATGATGCCATCGGAAATCTTTCTGTAAAGAAGATCGCTGACGGTGCAGGCGCTGATGAAACCTTCTATTTCGTGGTTAAAGATCAGACCGGTAAGCCGATAGCGACAAAGACCGATATCAACGGAGAGGCTTCTGTAGTTCATGCCATAAAGGCAGGGGAGACAGTGACTCTTGCAGGACTTGAGGCAAATAAGTCATATTCAGTGGCAGAGGTTACAGATGCGACAGGGACGACAGAGGGCGCTCCCGGTGCTTATGTAGCTGCATATTCTGCTGAGAATGTAACTGTAAATGCCGGCCAGACAGCAAATATCGAGATCACAAATACAGTGGCTGCGGCCTCTGTGATGATCGACGGCTATAAGTGGATGAGCCCCATCGATCATGCCTTTGATCCTTCACAGTTCAGCTTCAATCTGTATGCTTCAGATCAAAACGGCACACAGGGCGAGCTTTTGAAGACTGTAAACGGATATGGCCAGGGCCAGACCTCAAGGACCTACAGAGACAGCTCAGGAAATGTGAAGCAGCTTGGGGATTTCTATTTCACCGGAGAGAATGCGGAGGATGCAAATTACGTATCACAGCTTTCATATACGAAGGCGGATCTTGGCGGAGAGGCATCCAGAGACATCTATTACCTTGTAACAGAGACTCAGGGAAGTGATGAGGCATATCAGTATGATGATGCCAAGCATCTTGTAAGGGTTCACCTTGCATGGAATGAAGCTTTGAAAAAGCTTGAGGCAAAGGCTTATGCAGGAGATTCGAATACGATACTTACGCATCTTGCATTTACCAATACCTACATAACGGATGCAAAAGCCCAGCTTCATGCCAAAAAGACCATCAACGGCGGAAAGATCCCCGTTGGAGCATATAAGTTTGATTTCACTCTTGAAAGCGCTGCCGGAGAGACACCTGCAGTACATGAGAGTGTGCAGAATAACGGCGAAGCCATTGATTTCAGTGAGATCGATTATACGAAGGAGGGAACCTACAATTATACGATAAGCGAGACCTCCGCAAATGCAAACGGATTTACCTCAGATACCCGGAAGATACTTGCTGCAGTTACGGTTGGCAGGGATGACAAGGGCTATCTGAAGATCAACAGCATACAGTACAGATATGATAATGAGACTGAGGCAAATACGGAGATCAGAAGCTTTGACAATGAATACAAGCCCCAGTCTGTATCTGTAAACTTCAAGGCAAAGAAGCAGCTTGACGGCGGGACTCTGAAGGATGGAAGCTTCAGCTTCGAGCTGGTTGCTGTTGAAAACGGTGCAGAGAAGGTTCTTGAGACAGCAGCGAACAAGGGTCAGAGCGTTAATTTCAATACTAAGATCACCTATGACAAGGCTTTGGATGAGCCTGCTGTATATCTCATACGTGAGGTAAAGGGCGAGCTTGCCAATGTTGAATATGACGGAGCCGTATATACGATCAGCGATACGGTGACAGATGACGGCAAAGGCAGCCTCAAGGTGGCAAGAGCGATCACAAAGACTGCGGGAAGCAGCACTGCAGATGTGGCCGGAGATGAGAATATCATCTTTAATAATAAAGAAGTAAAACCCGGTGAGGCTGCGATCTATGCATTTAAGCAGATCAACGGAAGGACAGCAGGCAGCGAGTTTAACGGCAAATTCACCTTCGGACTCACTCCTGTAAATGATAATGCCATCGCAAAGAGCGGATCACAGACCAGGGTGGCTTCGGCTGCTGCAGGCAAGGTAAGCTTTGATAAGATATCCTTCGGACTTGCAGATCAGGGTAAGGATTTTGTATATCAGATCTCGGAGACCGGAGAAACAGGAGATAAGCAGTATATCAACGATCAGACAATATATTTTGCAACTGTTCATGTAACAAATGAAAACGGGGACATAACTCCGACAGTATCCTATGAGAAGGAAACAGGAGAGGGAAGGATCGCCTGCAGTGAGGCTGATGTTATCTTCAATAATATTATCGAGGGTACCAAAAAGTCCTTCGGAGGGACAAAGAGATTTGAAAACCTTTCGGAGAAGGCTACAGATAAGGATTATACCTTCAGCTTCGAATTATATGATCTGAACGAGAAGGATGAAAACGGCAGACTTACGGGTCATAAGAGCGCTGAGGCACTTACTGCTTCTGATATCCCTCTGGATACAAAGACCATCACCGTGCCTAAGGGCATAGGGGCAGGAAATGCGAACGCGCGCGAATTTGCCTTTACCTTCAAGGATATCGAATACAATGAGGCCGGAGAGTATCACTATCTGGTAAGAGAGAAGGCCTTTGATTATGAAGGAGTGACAGGAAATAATACAAACGGAATAGAGGTCATAGTTGATGTAAGCAATGCAGACGGAAGGCTTCAGGCAACTGTCAGGAATGCAGAGGGAAGCGTGAAATTCACGAATATCTATATGCATGCAGAGGGCAGCGCCATCATCAACGCAAAGAAGGTATTTAACGGCGGTACACTTAAGGCCGGAGATTTCGAATTTGAGCTCTATGAGAAGGGTGCAGACGGAAGCTACACAAAGATCAGCACCGGTGAGAATAAGAATGATGCAACAGGATATGTCCACTTTACAAGTGAGAATGTAGAGGCCGGAAAGCTCACATATTCACTGGAGGATCTGGGTGAAGCAGAGAGCAGGGATTATACCTATGCAGTCAAGGAGGTCATACCGAGACTCTTTGCAAACAGATCGGTGACATTTGATGAGACTTATCATGATGTTACTGTTACCGTATCAAAGGTGAATAATCCTGACGGAAGCGTCAGCCTTTCAACTGTTACGAATTATGGAGCTGATCAGGCTGCGGGAGCTGCGGTCATCACGAATGAATACAGCGCAGCCGGTAAGGTTCAGCTTGGCGGTCAGAAGAATATCGACGGGAATTATGCAATGAGCGAAGGAGAATTTACCTTCAGGCTCTATGAGGTTGTTCCGGCAGGATCTGACAGGACGCCTGTTTCACTTACTGCTGAAAACAAAGCAGACGGAAGCTTCAGCTTTGATGAGATCCAATATACACAGGATGATATGAACGGGGCTGTTTCAAAAGACTTCGAGTATGTGATCTATGAGGAGCAGGGCAGCAAGGATGCCATCACATATTCAAAGGAATCCTATCATGTGACGGTCACAGTCACTGATAATGGAAGGGGAGCTCTGGTACCTGAGATCAGCAGTGAATATTTTGACGGAAAGAATTCATCAACTGAATACGCAGAGAGCAAATCCTGGTGGGCAAGCCTTGGAGATTCCCTCAAGGGTCTGATAGGCATCGGAAGCGAAAGCGCTGCCCAGAATGTCGTATTCACCAATCACTATGATGAGAATGGTGAGATCAGCTTCAAGGTCAACAAGTCAATGAACAAGTGGCCTGCAGGCAAGAGCTTTACAGTTGAGCTTTACGACCAGCCTCAGGGCGGAGCAAAGACGCTTGTCAAGTCCTTTGAGCTTACAGCAGGCACTCCCTCATCTGAGGAATTTAAGATAACCGTTGGTTCTGAGGAGGCAGGAAAGACTCATATCTACACCTTGAGGGAAAGCGCTCCTGAGAGCGGCAAAGAAGCAGGTATCGAGTATGATACGCAGGAAAGGTCCTACAGTGTGACCTGGGTCAGCGATCAGAACGGCACTCTTGTACCTAATGTAGGCGGAGCAGCTTTAGTGGGTGGCAAGATAGAGGAGACCTTCAATAATACCTATGATGCAGCAGGAAGCTATACACCTAAGGCAACCAAGGTGATGAATGGCGCAAAGCTTATCGAACCTTTCACCTTCCGGCTGCTTGACAAGGATCATAACCTTATCGAGGAAAAGACCCTTGCAGCTTCCGACAGCACAAATACGGGTGAGGTTGAATTCACACCACGCAAATACGTCCTTGATAATGCAGGAAAGAAATTCGTTTATTACATTGTCGAGGTTCCCGGAACAGACAAGAGGATCACTTATGATACGACAGAGCGCCGTATAGAGGTGACCGTAACAGATAACGGCCAGGGAGCTCTGGAGACCTCTGCAGTCACCTATAAGGGTGATACTAATGAGGTACTGTCTGATTCAGGCCAGGTAGTCATAACCAATGACTGCACACCTGAGGGAAGCGTGGAGCTTAAGGCTAAGAAAAAGGTAGTGGATAATTCCGGCAATGAGATAACAGACGGAATAGAGCTTAATGATGCTTTTGAATTCACACTCCGTTCAGTCGGCAGCGACGGCAAAGAGACAGACAGAGAGACCGTAGCCACAAATGCAGAAGGATATGCTACCTTTGGAACTATCTCATACAACCAGGCGGGAACATACAAGTATACCATCGAAGAGACCTCGCCTGATCAGAACGGATTCACAAAGCAGACAGGAAAGCAGGAGGTGTTTGTAGACGTTGTTGATAATAATGACGGAACCCTTACAGCTACTCCACGTTATGGAAATGATTTCCCTGAATTTGTAAATGTGCTTACTGCAAATGTTGCGGAGACAGTTCCCGTGAAGAAGATCCTCACCGGAGTGCCGAACGGGTCAAAGACATTTGAATTCGTAATGACTCCTACTACGGCAGGCGATAAGAATGAGGTTCAGACAAAGACAGTAACCTATGACAGCACTGCAGGGGAGCAGAGTGTAAGCTTTGATCTGAGCTATGAGCTGGCTGACCTTAACAGAGCCGCAAGCAAGGTCTTCTATTATGATATTGCCGAGACAAAGGGTAGTGAGGACGGTGTGACTTATGCTGAAAACAGGTATCAGGTAAAGGTTACAGTCACACTTGAAAACGGACAGCTTAATGCAGTGAAGGAGATCAGCGAGTACAGGTCTTCTGATAATACAATGATGCAGGGGCTTACGCAACTCTTTAACGGAGAGAGCATCATCTTCAGGAACACTTACAATGCCAGTGGTGAGCTCGAACTTACAGGAAACAAGAGCTTCAGCGTAAATGACGCAAAGCTCGGACTTGACGGATTTGAGTTTACCGTCAGAGAAGGAAATACTGAAGTAGCAACAGGAAGGAGCAATGCGGCAGGCAACATAGAGTACACAGTTGCAAATGGATACGGTGAAGGCAACAAGCTCACCTATGATCTTAATAAGCTGGGAGAGCATACATATACTGTATCCGAAACAAAGAAGGATGGTTTCGCAGCGGCTGAGGACAAGACATTTAAGGTGACAGTAGCCGATAACGGTACCGGAAGCCTTACGATTACGCCTGAGGCAGGTACTGTTGTAAGAGACAGGCTTTCCTTCGTGAATACGCCTTATCTCTTCAGGCTTGAGAAGAAGGATCTGACAACAGGCAGGCCCCTTGCCGGAGCACAGTTTACTCTGACCGGAAACGGCATTACAAAGTCCTGGACCTCAGACGATAAGGGATGGGTGATATATGGACTTAAGTCCGGAAACTATACCTTGTCAGAGAAAGCACCGGCCGGGTATGAAAGCCTTTCAAAGGATTATAATATCAATATAAGCAACACAGGCAAGGTTACAGTCAATAACTCCGATGAGCTCGTAAAGGTAACAGATCAGGGAGTTATAGAGGTAAGCAATGATGTTAAGCCCATCACATTAAGGAAGGTTAGCGAGAACGGAGCTCCTGTCCCCGGTGCGGAATTTAACATAACCGACACTGAAGGCAAGACAGTTGCTGCTACAGATAATGGTGACGGAAGCTTTACTCTGAGCGGACTTGTAACCGGAAAGAGTTATAAGATCAGTGAGACTAAAGCGCCTTCAGGCTACGCTTTGGCGGGTGATGTAATATTCAGTATAAACTCAGACCGCAGCATAACTGTCACTTCAGGAAGCGATCATGCAGCGGTTGAGGATGATAATATCAATATCAATATCACCTTTACCGATAAGCCTATAGAGTTCTATATCGTAAAATACGGCAACGGTGATGACAGGCTTGCAGGTGCCAGCCTTCAGATCACGGACGCAAAGGGTAATGTAAAGAAGGGGGATCTTACATCTGTAAGCGGGAATAGTAAGCTTCCGATATCAATGCTTGAGCCCGGTGACTATTTCCTGGAGGAGACAGATGCTCCTGAGGGATATATTATATCGAACCCCGTACCCTTTACCATAAGTGCGAACGGAGTGCTTACAGGAGAAAGGGTAGGTCAGGATGCCGACGGTACATATTTTGTTTCCATGAAGGATGAAAAGATCCATGAGCTTTCATTCTCCGGGATCAAGAAGTGGATCGACGGAAATAATGAAAATAATACAAGACCTGACAGCATAACCGTGGTCCTTCAGCGAAAGCTGAAGACGGAGCCCGGATGGGAGGAATTCCTTAGAAAGACAGCAACAAAGGATAATGATTACATATTCTCCTTTACCGATAAGGATGCTGCAGAGGAAGGCAAAAAGATTTTTGCTAAGAATGAATTCGGAATAGAGTACGAGTATCAGATCGTCGAGGTTCTGCCTGACGGTTCGGAAGAGATCGTCGGAAAGAACGGCGCTGTCTATGTAGCAGAGAATACAGGACTTGGACTTGAGACAGCTTCCGGAGACCATTCTTATGTGATAACGAACAGGCTTAAGCCTGAAACGGTAAGTGTCAATGTGGCCAAGATCTGGAATCTGGGCGGAGTCACAAATAAGGAGATCTATGAAGGCTTTACGGCTTCTCTTGAGAGAAAGACAGACAGGGAGGGAAGCAGCTTCACAGCGGTGGAGGGTGTTGCTCCAAAGACTGTGCCGGAGACAGGCAGTATAAGCTTTGAGAATCTCGATAAATATGATGCTGATGGATATGAATACACCTACAGGGTCGTGGAGACACAAGGAAATGATACCTACTACTGGAGCACAGACAGCATAAGGACACCTGAGGGTAAGGATATAACTGACGGTACGGCTGACGGTGTGATCAATCTCACTCTTGTGAACGATCATAAGGAGATGGGTGCCGATGCCGTCATCGAAGGGATCAAGAAGGTTACCGACACCTCAGGCGGAGCATACAAGTCTCCTGCAGGCTTCAGCTTCGGTCTGTATCAGGATGCTGATGCAGCAACACCTGTGCTCATTAACGGCGAAGCTGCTGTAGCAGAATCAGGAGCTGACGGTAGGTTCAGATTCAATAAGATCAGCTACACTGAGGATCAGGTTGGAACACATACCTATTACCTGAAGGAGATCAAAGGAGAAAAAGACGGATATCAATATGATGAAACCGTTTATCCTGTGACTGTCACTGTAGCATACAATTCTGACAAGTCCGGAATAGACGCGTCAGTGAAGTATGGAGAAAGCGAAAAAGCTTATGAGATAAACAACCCTTACAGCGTGAAGGGAAGCTTCAGGCTTGAAATAACCAAGGAAATGACCGGTGATTACTGGCCTGAGGGAGCTGAGTTCAGGTTTGCCGTGACTGATAACGGCCAGCCTGTCAAGGGAAGCCCTGTCAAACTTACAGCCAGTGACAGAAGTGAAGAGTTTACCTTTGAGTACACAGAACAGGGTAAGCACACCTATAAGGTCACAGAGCTTGATAAGGAGGGAAATCCTGTATCCGAAGCCGTGGAAAAGAACGGCATCAGATATGACGATCCGAAGGAAGTTACGGTAATGTTTACCGATAACGGAAACGGCGGACTGGATGCCACAATAGACGGTGACGAAGCAAAAATCGAAAGCTGGACAGCAGCATTTAAAAACAGCTACAACGCCGAGGGCAGTTTCACACTTGTCGGAACCAAGAGCTTCAACGGAACCATAGGCGAGGGTCAGTATTCAGTAACGATAACCCGTACTGACACAGAGCCTGATGTTACTAAGGAAGCGGCAGTCGGAACTGACGGCAGGTGGTCATTCCCGACAGATGACGGCTTTACAGGCTTCACACTTGAGGATGTAAAGAACAATGTACAGCCTGTATATCATGTATCAGAGAATAATACGGGCGTGGCAGGTGTCGTATATGATACAAACGAATATGATGTAAAGGTAAGGCTTGCCGATAAGGGCGACGGCACACTGATCGTGGAGCCGGATAAGGCAGACAATTCCTTAGCATTCATAAATACGATACCGGGACCCGGTGAGACAGTGATACATGCCGTAAAGACAGTATCAGGCATGAACCTTGAGAGTGATGAATATGAATTCACGCTTACACCGGATGCGGCAAACGGACTTGGAGAGAAGGTACAGACGGCAAAGAATAAGGGAGCTGATATATCCTTCACTCTGAAATATGACGCGGCACAGGTTAATATTCCAAAGGGCGAGAGCAGGACATATAAGTATGAGCTTGCAGAGACCGATGGCGGTAAGGCTGGTGTCACGTATGATAATAATAAGTATGGAGTCACTGTGACCGTAACTAATAACGGAACGGATCTTGAGGTGGCTTCGGTGATAGATCAGGATAAGGCAGAATTTGTAAATACCTATTCCGCGAAGGGGAGCACCTCGGTAACCGTAGCCAAGAAGCTTATGAGCAGCGGCGAGGAGTCGGATATTTATCCTGAGAACAAGGGCTTCACCTTTAAGCTTTATGATGACAGGGGAGCTGAGATAGACAGCAGGACAGTATATAAGAAGGGTGAAACGGCTGTATTTGACGGTGATTACTTCAGCTTCACTCAGGAGGATCTGAAGGACAGCAACGGCAGATATGTCGAAACTACAGATAAGTACTTCTATATCAGCGAGGTAAACGACGGTATAGACGGTATCACCTATGATGATGATACGGCTGTCGTAAAGGTAACCCTTACCAATAAGGACGGAAAGCTTGATGTGAGCAAGTCAGTAAGGAAGGCAGATGGCACCGTGGAAAAGACGGAAGGTATCATTGCCGGACTTCAGAAGCTCTTCAGCAACGGAAGCGCAGGTAACGGCGCTGACGCGGTATTTGAGAATACTCTCACAAAGAGCGGAGAGATCGGATTTGAGGGTCTCAAGGTTCTGAAATATGCCGACGGAAATGATGTACCGATGACAGATGAGCTTAAGGCCCAGCTTACAGGACTGATGTTTACGGTTACCGGAAACGGTCAGACTGTAACAGGTACGACAGGTACCGACGGCAAGGTGACATTCAATGACAAGATCACCTTCTCCAGGACCGGTGAGTATAACTTCGTCATAGCTGAGACAGGGAAGAATGACAGCAAGCCGGCAGGCTTCGGTCTCGACTGGGCAGAGGGTAAGACCTTCAAGGTAACAGTAACAGATGATAAGGTAAATTACGGCAGACTTGCAGCTGCAATGGAAGCAGCGGATGATGCGGCCCTTGATAACGGCGTATTCACCTTCACCTGCAAGGATACGATGAATAAGGAGTTCAAGGTTGACAAGAGCTTCTTCGGAGAGAATATCGCAGGAGTGGAGGCAGAGCTTAAGCTTGCAAACACCGGACTGCTCGGAGTTACCTTCAATCCTGTGACCTGGACTGTAACAGATACGGCCGGAAGCTATGTATTTGAAAACGGCCTTGCAGCAGGAGATTATATCCTTCAGGAGACCAGGGTGCCGGATGGCTTTGAGAAGGCGGATGATATTACCTTTACGGTCAACGAAGACGGCAGCTATGTGCTTAACGGAACAAGATATGCACAGACAGTGCCTGTCAGGATGATCAATAAGACGACCACAGAAGCAGATACATCCATCGCGATCACCAAGACCTGGAAGGATCCGTATGCGGATAAGGTAACAGAGAGACCTACGGCATATGCGCAGATACAGCAGAGAGTCAAGGGAAGCGGAGAAGAGGGATGGACAAACTACGGTTCACCTGTAGCGATCTCTCTTCAGGATGACGGTACCTACAGGTATGTGGACGATAAGCTTCCTTCAAAGAGGTACAATAAGACCACATTTGAATATGATGAGTATGAGTACAGGGTAAGTGAAGTAGAGGTCAAGGGTTATAAGGCTGATACAGTGCTCGGAAGCACCATAGCCGGATATGATTATACCTTCAGCTTTGTGAATACCATAGAGCAGGAGAATATAGAAATACCGGTACGCAAGATCTGGGCTGACGGCAAGAAGGAGTCAATGAGGCCTACCATAACCTTCCACCTGCTTGCAGACGGCAAGGATACGGGCAAGACACTGCAGCTTCCTGCAGGAAAGACAGAAGGCAGCTTTAAGGATCTTGAGAAATATGATCCCACTGATTATCATGAGATAGTATATACAGTGACTGAGGATCAGGTACGCGGATACAAGGCACCTGTATATGCAAAGGATCCTGACGGCGGCTATACTGTCACAAATGAGTCTATAAAGACTGTGATCAGGAAGTATGATGCCAATGATACGGCAGCAGAGCCTAAAGAGCTTGAGGGAGCTGAATTCACGATCAATAAGGTCGGAGGCGGCTGGAGCGCAAGCTTCAGATCAGGACAGACTCTCGAGTATGCGATAGGTTCGGTAGCAGGCGGTATAGAGCCCGGAGATTATGAGATGAGAGAGACGAAGGCGCCTTACGGATATGCAAGGTCGTCAGTTGTGGCTCATTTCACGGTTGCTGATGACGGCACAGTCACTCAGACAGACAGCTGGCTTAAGGATAACTGGAATAAGGACAATGCTATATGCTTCGAGGATAAGCCTTTGTATGGAGCATTCCGGGTCATAAAGGTGGATGGAGATACTGCAGCACCCCTTAAGGGAGCAGAGTTCAAGCTCTATTCAAGCAGAACCACGAACGGTGCTTCGAGAATACTTGCGAATTACATAGCCGGTGATGATGTGGTATATGAAGCAGGTACATATACTTCAGATGCTGATGGAAAGATCAATATAGACAACCTCGAGTGGGGTACATACTATCTTGAAGAGACACAGGCGCCTGCAGGATATACGATACCGGAGTTCAATGTGTTCGTGTTCACTGTTGATGCGACCCACAATACACCGGACAGCAGCGATTACCTGGAGCTTCATTACATAGCAAATGACAGAGGCACTTCGAGCAGCTCAAGCAGCTCAAGCTCAAGCAGCTCAAGCAGCTCAAGCTCAAGCACGAGCAGCTCAAGTTCAAGCTCAAGCAGCTCAAGCTCAAGCTCAAGTTCAAGCACGAGCTCAAGTACAAGCTCTACATCAAGTACGAGCAGTACAAGCTCAAGCAGCAGCTCGACTACCAGCAGCTCAAGCACACCGGAGACACCGGCAACTCCCGGAACACCGGTACCGCCTGAGACACCTTCAACACCCGGAACACCCGGTACGACAACGACTGCAACGAGCAGCTCAAGCTCTGCCGGCACCTACCTGAGCGGAGTGCTCAGCTCGAGGAACGGAGGCTTTGTATCAGATGTGCTCGGTGTGAAGAAGTCACCTACATCAGGAGTGCTTGGGGAGAGGATGTCACCGGTAACAGGAGATGATCTGACACTTAACTTCTGGATCATGGTACTCTGTGCAGCCGGCCTTATAGCGATGAGCTTCGTATATTCAGATGATGATGACGAAGAGGAAGGCGAAGGAAGAAGGAAAGCCGGAAGGCGCAGACGCCGCAGAGTAAGAGCAGAAAAGGATAATTAAATCATCAGGGAAAACGCCCCCGGCATAAGCCGGGGGCGTGATCTTATGTCCGGTACAAATCCACGAAATACAGACCGGTCCACGGGATACAGATAAATCCACGGTATTCCGATCCATAAAAAAAGCCGCCCCGTTACGGAGCGGCTTTTATAAAGTATTGTGTGTCTCTTCAAACCTCGGAATTGAATAAGCTTGAAAGAGGGGATGTACCTGAACTGTAGGATCCGTTTGAATTATAGGAGCTGACCTTTGACATCTGGCTCTCAGCCATGGAGGCGATGATACTGGCCTTGTTCTCTACCACTGAAGCATATGACCCTGAACCGTTGAAAAGAGATTTCATGGTGCTTCCGGAGGCCTTCTTGAAGGTATCCTCGTCAATGGACAGCTGTCCCTCCTCGCCCTCTTTAGAGCTGGCAGTGATCCCGATCTCTGAAAGAAGAGCAGAATGCTTCTGGGTGAAGGAGATCAATGAAAGGGTTCGGCTGGCTACAGAAGAACCATCCTCGGCAGAGGCCCCGCTTTTCACAGCAGAATTGTAGCTGTCTACAAAATTCTTAGCCTTCTCATAGATCTTGTCCATATTGTAGGATGACTGTCCTTTGGTTCCGTCAGAATATGTGACCTCATAATCACCCTGAGCGAAGAGAGTGTTGTCATTGATAGCCGATGCTGCACTCTTCAGGTCAGAAGCGTAGGTCTTTAACCTGGAATACTTCGATGCCTCAGCTTTTGCTTCATCTGAGGATGCATAGTCTGTCTCCTGCTTTTTATAATATGCCTTTAAGAGCTTGCCGTAGCTTCCGTTTTTGATGCTGGCATAATCTCCGAGCATATTTGAAAGCGAAGGGGACTGTGTTGTGGTTGCGCCAAAAAGGCTGGACATATCAAGTGACATAGTATAATCTCCTTATCTTTGAATCGTACATCCGTGTACACACTACCCTACCAGATATTTCGGCAAAAAAGTGCTGAAAATCAACCTCTGTGTACAAAGTTTCTGAATAAAAGACTGTCCCTGAAAAAGCGAATCAGCCGCAGCGGGCTTCCGCCTTACAGCAGTGAATATCCGTAGCCGTTGCAGATAGCATCAACCCTGGCGCCGGCCTCACAAAGAGGGCATTTGTCCACGGGATAACTTGCGTAATCAGGAAGATCCCTTCCGGAATAAAGCGATCTGATCGGGATATCACCTACCTGTGTAGCAAGAGAGAAGATCGCAGCGACTCCGATAACCTCTCCTCCATAGAAGGAGACGGATCTTACAGCGCTGGAAACCGTAGAGCCTGTAGAGGCCGTATCTATGAGCACAAGTACCTTCTTGTCCTTGATCATGTGCTTATTATTCTCACGGAACATCATCTGACCGCTCGTATTGAATTCGGGTGTCGTGATATACATGGTCTGGTGGGCATTAGCGGAAAGCACGCCGGCCTTTGTGAGCTTATTTGCAAGATAAGAACCGACAACCTCCATATTGTTAAGGCAGAGAATGGTATCGACCACATCTGTTGTAAGATACATCTCAGCCAGCTCCTCGCCTGTAGCCCTTGCCTCCCTCTGTCTGGACTTCATGTCACTGAGATCCATGTAATAGTTAACATGGGATTTCGGAGTGATGAAGTGTCCCGGTACATATCGGAGCACAACGTCTATATTTCTGTGGTAATCGATCTTTTTATAATTATCCATAACAACCCCCTGATAAAACAGAATATTTTCTTTAATTATATCACAGATTCCTGTTTTATCGAAAACAGGAATCTGAGTATATGCCGCTGAACAGCATTTCGACCGGAAGCAGATCTCGGCCGCGGGTATAAAACAACGCTGAATTATATCTTACAGAGTAAAGCGGGCAACAAAATCCTGCAGCTCCTGTGTATTCTCGGCAAGCTTGTCTGAAGCTTCGGAAACCTCATGAGTGGAAGCACTCTGCTGCTGGGAGGCCGCGGACACATTCTGTGTCTCATCGGCGACGCTCCGGCTCATCTCTTCGATCTGCTGGATATTGGAAGCAATGGTGTTTGTGCCGCTGGAGAGCTGACTTACGATCTCGCTCATACGATCGGACTGGGTGGAGATGGAGTGGACCATATCCACGATCTCACCGAAGGTATTGCCGGCCTCATTCACTACAGTGGTGCCCTCTACCACATTCTGGGCTCCCTTATGCATCGACTCCACAGCCTCAGTGGATTTTTTCATTATACCGTCTATAAGCTCGGTGATATTCTGGGCGGCCTTGTTGGATTCGTCTGCCAGCTTGCTGATCTCTCCCGCGACTACAGCGAAGCCTTTGCCCATTTCACCGGCTCTGGCAGCCTCTATGGCAGCATTCAGCGAGAGAAGATTGGTCTGGCTTGCGATCTCGGAAATAGCCACGACGAAGGAATCGATGTTTTCAAGCTCGGTTCCCAGTCCTTCCACAACGGAAGCGGTGTTTTCAACTGACTCACGGATCGTCTGCATCATATTGGTAGCCTGGGTCATATCCTTAGCTCCCTTTGAGGCAGCTTCATTCGTAGCATTGATCATCTCGGTGGACCGCTGGATCGCATCCTGGAAGTCTCTCATATTATTAACAAATGACTGGGTTTCTCCGCTTGCACCGGAAACAGCCATGATCTGGCCGTCACAGGAGGCAGCCACGCTCGTGCAGGAGTTAGCCACCATTTCACTGGCCTCCGCAGACTGCGCGGCACTGGCAGAGAGCTCTTCGGAAGCAGATGCCACATAGGCGGTGGTATCGGAGATCTTCTGTATCAGATCACGTATGTTTGTATGCATCGTATCGAGGGCTTCCGCTATAGCGCCCAGCTCATTGTTCTTTCTCTTGAGGGAGCGTATCTCTTCCACTGCGGGGGTATCGCTGAAATCACTGTCAGCCATACGGGTCATCTCATTGGTCACAAGTATAATGGGCTTTGTTATCATGCGCCCGATCATTACTGCGAGGATGCATCCCGCAAGTATGAGGACTACAAGGATGATCACCGAACTGATAAGACTGCTGCGAAGAGCGGCAGAGGCGTGTGCATTATATTCTGCGCCCATCGCATCGATATGATCGATCCAGACTCCGGTACCCACAACCCATGAATACGGGGTAAACTCAAGCGAGTAGCTCATTTTGGGAAGAGCTTCGGTTTCGTTGGGCTTGGGGAAGCTGAAATATGCAAAGCCGCCTCCGGGCTGCATGCCTGCATTCAGGATCTCATGAATATAATATACACCATTGGGATCAAGGGCATCATACCGGTTGGTACCCTCTGTATCACGCCCGAGGAGTACTACATTGATACCCTCTGTCGTATCTATCCAGAAATATCCGTCGCCGTTATCATAGCGAAGGTCACGGATGTAATCCGCAGCCACCTTTTTTGCCTCTTCCTCAGTGTATTCACCGGCCTGCTGCTTTGCATACACCTGATTGATAAGGCTCATGGCTGTTTCTACCTGATTTTTAAGCTCCGCCTGCTGATCTTCCATCAGACGGGAGCGGTAGGCCTCTGTCTGCTCCTTATTTGTGTTCAGTGTAGAAATGACAGAGAACAAATCGATCGCCAAACCTGTAATGATGACCGCGCCAAGTATTACCCCTACGATGACGGTCATTAATGATCCTCTCTTTTTTTCCATAATAAAACCTTCCTCCTGATAAAAAAAACATTACCTCCTTATTTTATCGTATCTGCAGGAGGATAGCAATCCTTCGGGTCATGAGTTTATCTGGGGCAGGATAGCAGTCCTTAAAGATTCTATAAAGATTTTTCAGGATCATGATTTTTTTTCTTGACAGAGCTGCTCCGGCTGTGATAGACTGCCTTAAACCGTTGATGGAGAGTGAGTAAGCGACCCCTCCTTATCATGAGAGAGCTGCAGATGGTGAGATTGCAGCGATAAGAGCTTTGCCGAATGGACTCCAGAGGGCGACCGGAAATGCTTAAAGCAGATTATGGGAGACGGAGCGAAGGATCTTCGTAAACAAAATCCGGCATATGATCGTATGCGCTAAGTGGGTGTTTAAAAGCACCAAGCCGGGTGGCACCGCAGGTTATCATCACCTGTCCCAGCAGTTACTACTGTCAGGGACAGGTTTTTTATTTCCCGTCCCTTCCAGGATCATCTTTAAGACAAGGAGCAAAGTACTGTCCAGCGAATGCAAAGCATGAGCTGCTGACAGCACGGCATCCGACAGAGGAAGTCAGAGATGAGACTACGCTTTACAAAGGAGGAAAAAACGATGTCAGAAAACAAAATTCCCTACAAGATCTATCTCGAAGAAGCTGAAATGCCAAAAAGCTGGTATAACCTCAGGGCGGATATGAAGAATAAGCCCGCTCCACTGCTCAATCCCGGTACAGGCAAGCCCCTGACCGCCGAGGAGCTCTCACCCATATTCTGTGAGGAGCTGGTAAAGCAGGAGCTTGACGAGACTACAGCCTATATTGATATCCCCGGCGAGATCAGGGATTTCTACAAAATGTACAGACCCTCGCCCCTGGTCAGGGCTTACTGTCTGGAAAAGAAGCTTGACACGCCCGCAAAGATCTATTACAAATTCGAGGGGAATAATACCAGTGGAAGCCATAAGCTGAACTCCGCCATAGCCCAGGCTTATTATGCAAAAAAGCAGGGACTGAAGGGAGTTACCACAGAGACCGGCGCTGGTCAGTGGGGAACAGCCCTCTCGATGGCCTGCTCCTATTTTGATCTGGACTGCAAGGTATATATGGTAAAGGTTTCCTATGAGCAGAAGCCCTTCCGCAGAGAGGTCATGAGGACCTACGGTGCATCTGTAGTTCCCTCTCCCTCCGAATCTACTGAGATCGGAAGGAAGATCCTTGCCGAGCATCCCGGGACAACAGGAAGCCTCGGCTGCGCCATTTCCGAGGCTGTAGAGGTCGCAACTAAGAATCCCGGCTACAGATATGTGCTCGGAAGCGTGCTTAATCAGGTACTGCTCCACCAGTCCGTGATCGGACTTGAGACAAAGACCGCTCTTGATAAATACGGGATCAGGCCTGATATGATAATAGGCTGCGCAGGAGGCGGATCGAACCTCGGCGGACTCATCGCTCCCTTCATGGGCGAGAAGCTCAGGGGAGAGGCCGATTACAGGATCATTGCCGTAGAGCCCGCTTCATGCCCGAGCTTCACCAGGGGAAGGTTTGCTTATGATTTCTGTGATACCGGAATGATATGCCCTCTCGCAAAAATGTACACTCTCGGCAGCAGCTTCATCCCTTCTGCAAATCACGCAGGCGGCCTGAGATTCCACGGCATGAGCTCCACACTCTCTCAGCTGTATCATGACGGTCTGATGGAGGCTGTGAGTGTCGAGCAGACAGAGGTGTTCGAGGCAGCAGAGCAGTTCGCCAGGGTTGAGGGCATACTTCCCGCTCCGGAGAGCTCGCATGCGATACGGGTTGCGATAAACGAGGCGCTGAAGTGCAAGGAGACCGGCGAGGAGAAGACCATCGTATTCGGACTCACCGGCACAGGATATTTTGATCTGGTCGCTTATGAGAAGTTCAATAACGGTGAGATGAGCGATGAGATACCGACAGACGAGCAGATCGCAGAGTCTCTTGCCAGACTCCCTCAGATCTGAAACGCCAGCTACGCCGAGGCTTTTTCGGCACGTGCTATCAGGTGAGCAGGCAAGCATTTGGTCCAGTTATTTAAGATACGTTATACTAGGATAAGACCGGAAATGATCTGCGTCGCCGGACAGTCATACTGTCCGGCGACATTTTTTTATTTCTTACAGGCTCTTTTTTTGTTTTCATCTGTATAATATGATATAGAGAAATGATCTGTCATGATAAAAATGCTGCTGACAGAGCAAAGTGTATAATAAAAACCGGGCAGGTTATTTATAGAGGAGGTAAATATGGGATTCAGATTCAAGTTCAATCCGCTTCAGAATGATCCAACCAATGACCAGAAGAGAAAGTATGAAGCGCTTAAGGAACAATACAGCAATAAGGTCTACTTAAGCCCCGAAGAACTGGTAAAGGACAAAAAAGAGCTTGATAAAGAGCTTGAAAAGATCACCGGGAATAAGACGTTTGATTCGAATTACCGTTTCGGGCGGCTTGGGTTCGTAGCCATTATGGGGCAGATCCAAAGCGTTCTTAACGTATTACCGCCTGAGGAAGCGGCCGAATGGAAAAAATATTTTGACGAGATGGACGGTCTTTTCAATGAGCTTGTAGATAAAGACGGTACTAATCAGCATGAAGAAGTCTATGTAGAACGCCATAACAGGATCGAAACGAAAAGACATATGTGCTTTCCGACAAGCATGGAACCCAGAGTAGAGGATTGTCTGAACCGGCTGAAGGCCTTTGCGAAACAGGAGAAGGCCAGGATAAAGGATACGGAAGACTTTACGGAAGAAAGCTTAAAAAAAGCCAACATTACCTACATAGAGCAGCTTACGGAAGAAGCCCTTGAGATCGGTCATGAATATCTGATGTCAAAGGAGAATCAATTTCAGGTGGCAAACGGACTGGGAGGTCTGATCGTGGACTTTGGACAATCCGGTACGATAAGAACAGAGGAAGACTCCCTTCAGATAAGTGATTATACGAGGCTTGATAATCTGCTTCCTTTTAAGGATCCGGCCATAAATACGATGGACAGCATGCTTGCCATGCACCGCTATTATGACAGCGCATCGAAAGCCCAGCCCTCGGCGGAGGCCGAGCTGGAGCTTAGGAGGACACTTCTTTCCAATACAGCGAAGACCATGTACAGCATGGAAAAGATCCGCCGTAACATACCCGATAAGAGGGTAAGGGAGCTGTACCCGCAGCTGAATAAAGTAATGACTGATTCCTTAGGGGACAGGGAATACTTTACCAGATATATGTATGCCAGCGATATCCGCCGCCGGCTTATCACCAATGGCTGGCCCGCAGGCGATGTGGATGCGCTGGGGGAAATGGGATATTCGGCGCATGCCATGATTGCCAGCATGGAAAATAACAGAAAAGAGTGGGAAAGGTACCGCAGCCAGCTGAGTGAATACCAGGAGGGGAAAATACAAGATGCTCCGAAGCAGCCTTTATGGAGGGAATATACCAGTGAAGAGATAAGAAATATGAACAGACTGATCAATGCACTCGATGTGGCGGCTGATACTGCTCCCGGGAATGAGGAGAATAGAAAAAACGTCCTGAACATCCTGAAGACAGAGGTTGACAGACAGAATGATCATATCAGAGAGAGATTTAATCTAGATGAGATAAGAGAGGAGCTGGACCGCTGCTATGATCATGAGCTCACACCGGCGGAGAAGGACCTGCTTGCCGATCCCGGGCGGATCCGTGAGATCGCTGAAATGAATCCGGTAAGGACCTACACGGATGATGAAAGGGAAAGGGATTTTAAGGCACTTGCAGATCAGTTCGAAAGGGATAAGGAGCTTAATGATATCTTCAGGTCCGATCCCTGGGCAAATAATATGATAAGGGAAATGCAGGCATCGGCCGCCCATCCGAAGGATATAGCGGATGCAGTAAAGGCCGTTATAGGGGAAGAAGCATATAACGCATATCAGGCGCAGCCGGGGAGGGAGGAGGATGGCTTAAAAGCCATAGATATCCTTACGCATCCCCAGTCGCCACATTATGTGAGGAATAATCATAAGCTGCTGCAGGATATAAGCGGCCAGCTTAAGATACAGCAGCTTGAGAGGGCAAGAAGCGCAGCCTCCGCCGCGTCCTATGAAACAATGGCCGGTTATTTTGCAATGGCTGACAAGGCGTTCAGTGATATCAATGACGGAAAGGCTAACTCTACTACGGAGAGGATGGCAGAGGCTATCCGGAATAATAACAATGGCGGAGATTTCTTTGCCTCCGAGCGGGATAACATGGAGAATCTTGAAAAGCTTCTGAACGAGCCGGGAGCCATATCACCGGAAGAACAGAACATTATGATAGCAGGTTATACGGCAAGGCTTCTGGCTCCCTACAGGCTGACTCTTGACGAGATGAGGAGGCCGGGAGGGGCCGCCCATATGGATGCTGCGCTCCTTGCAAGAATGACCCCCGTGCTGGCTGTATCGGAAAGGGCTTTTGAAAGATCAGAAGATAACCTGAGGAAGAGAGGCCTTGCGAATACGGCAATAAACGTAAGGCAGGCCCGTATCGAAACAAAGAATATCAGAAACGGTATCGAAAACGCAAAGATCAGCTCGTATGAGCCCTTTGCGGGAGCTCCGTCTGTAACACTTAAGGATCCCGTGCCTGAGAACCTTATGAAGGGAAGGCTCCCGGAGCTGATGGAGGCTCGTTGTGACCTTAATGATATCTGGTCCGGGTACCTGATGGAAAAACAGCGCGGCAATGTCACGGAGCAGACAGAAGCTGATTATCGAACCAGGCTTGATGCACAATATACGAAGATAAGAGAGATATCGGATGAGCTTGAAAGGCTTCATGGAGATGAGCAGAGCCGGGCTGATGTGGAAAATTATATATCCGGAATGACAGGAATGTCTTATGAAAAGTTTAAGGCTGCCATGAAACCAGGCCTTGACGGGATAAAACAGGGACAGGAAGCCCTGAAAAAAGGCTGGGGACTGAGTGAACTGGATGCCTTCCATCAGTACAGAGGGATCTCGGAAAAGATCGCTGAGGATGTCAGGAATATGTTTGACCGCGGTGTCAGAAAGACCTTTGACGGAGTGGGGCTCATAAGGCTCAGGACCGTAATAGATGATTCGCTGAAACGTGATCTGAATGGACTCACTCCGGAACAAAAGCGGGATATGTTTGCAAATATCAATGCTCAGATGGCAGATACCATCAATGAACTTAAGTCCCAGCTCCCGGATCTTGACCGTATGAGGGCAGAGAACACGGTAAAAGGGAAAGAGGTAGACGGTAACGCGATCGCGGACAATATACAGGAATACATTAAGCTTCTTTCCGAAGGAGATAAGGGTCCGTCACTGCAAAACAGGACAAAGGCTCTTGAAAATGAGATCAGACTGAACGCTGCGCTTGAAGCTAAGGATCAGCTTGCAGGGATGAAGGATGAGATGGATCCTTATGTATATAATGAGCTTAAGACCTTCGTTGATTCACAGAAGGTAGTTCCGAAACAGGACTTCTTAAGAACGGATAAAACTTACGCGGAAAGGGTGGATATTTTCCTTAATACGGGCATGGGCGACGTGAAGCATGAGCTTGACGTGATAAAGGCAGGCAAGGAGACCACGTTGCAGGGGAAGACCGGGCTTACTGAAGCACAGTCGCTGAAGGCGATAGCCAATATGCTCAATTCCTCCGACAGCCTCTGGCATCATAATTCGTCCCGGTACAAGACAATAAAAGAGAGGCTCGATAAGGTGGATAAGAATGCAGGCGTGCTTAAGGAAGAGGACAGACAAAAGCTCGCCGGGGATGTAAAGAAGTGGCTCACCGATTCAAAGTACGACAGGATAAACAAGCATAATAAGAATGAGTTTGACAATACACGTTTCAATATCATGGTGACGCTTGCGAATGAGCTCGATCCCGAATGGACAAAAGCAAATTTCGCGAAGCTGAACATTTCGGGGCTTCACGGAGACAAGGCAAAGGGATCAACCTTCTACAATGATCATGAATTCATGAACTTCATGCACAAGCAGATGACAGACCGGCGTTTCCTCGGTGAGGCGGGGCCGGTAGAAAACAGACGCTGGTACAAGGCAGTGAGTGCTACCGGAGGACAGGCTCTTGCGGAAGAAGCGATGCGTATCAGACAGGATAAAAGATACTCAAATATGGAAAGGCTCAAGGTAGAGCATGATAATATAGACAAGCTGATGATCGGACCCAATGGTGAGGATGAGAGAATGAAATCAAGCTTTTACTATCTGCAAAGATACGGTCACATGCTGGAAGATATGCTGGATGAAAAGCAGATCAACGGAAACATTGTCGTGGAGGCAGATATTGAAGGACTCAAAACAGTCCGTGACCATGCGACAGACCAGTTGAAGACCTTCCTTGATGATCCGGCGAATGTGAAAAACCCTCTGTACAGCAAAGCGATGGCGGCATACAGTGTGCTTGAGCCAATGGCTGCGCACAAATTCATACAGTCCTTCAACAAGGACGCGAAAAAGAACAAGGTAAAGGCGGTAAGCCTTCAGGATCTTGAAAAAGATCAGGGGCTTGATATCGGGGCACACAAGGACTATGCAAAAAAGCAGGCTGAAAGGTATGCCAGGAAGCAGGCCGAAAAAGACGGTCCCGAGGCTTCGGAAAGAAGGATATAAGAAAGCAAAATGGACAAAAACATCTGAACGGTGATAATATCATCAAGGAGGATTCCGGCGCGATCTGTCCGGATGGTGGCATACAGATTCGGGAGGCGCAGGGCCACAGCATCAATGAATACTTATGATCATGAGAGACTAACAAATATGAACTGGGAAAAAAATAATAAAAAAGAAGAGTTTTATTATAAAAAGTCCTATCTGGAACACAGGCTGCAGAAAGAGGTTATGGAGGATGGGATTGCTTATATACCGTGCAGGATTGATGGGATCGGCGATATAATCAGCAAATTCAGTATAAAAGGCTGTGAGTCTCTGGATGGTGAGTTTGTCGATTATCTTTTGGATTTTATCGACTGCATTCCGGAGGAATATCCTGTTGTACTTGAGATATTCGGACCGAAATTTACGGAAGAGGAAAAAAAGCTGATCACTGAGACCATAGTGTCGGATACGGATTATATGCTGGGGAAGACAGAAGCAGAGAACAGGCATCACAGAAAAGTGTTTTGGTGGATGGTAGTGGGGACGGTGGGATCCGGGCTCTTACTTGCCATGCTCAGACAACTGATCATAGATGATATACCGCTTGAGTTCTTTTATGTGATATTCTGGCTCTTTGCGGATGCCTTCGTCAGGTATCTTTTTATAGAACACTCTGATTACAAAAACGATAAGATCAGGGCCGGCAGGATTGCCAGTATGAAGGTGGAATTTGAGGAAGATTCAATTTGAGGTTAAAACTATGGAAATGCATGACTTCTTGCGCGAGAAATAGGA
>CAMUZQ010000033.1 GCA_947165275.1 uncultured Lachnospiraceae bacterium
TGTGTCGATAAGCACTTCCACAAGGCTCGCCACGTCACATCACTCCGATCTTATTATGCCATTCCTGCTGCTTCGTTGTATTTTGCAAGCAGCTTATCCGCAAAGCTCTCTCCCGATACATTATATGTGCCGGATGAAATCTGCTTTTTGATGTCAGCTACTTTGCTTTCCCTTACATCGGGAGCTGCCTTAACTGCTGATTTAGCCATCTGGATATCCTTTCCTATGCTGGAGATCTCCACAGCGTCGCGTCCGCCGGAAACCCTCTTGGTGTTAGCTGTCTTTCTGTTCTTGCCGACTCCGTAGACCTGTTGTATCTGTGATATTGCATCTATACGCATTGAAGTTCTCCTCCTTTCCTGCTTGATATGTGCAAATCCATTTGCTTACACTATATTTATCGGCAGCTTGCAGAAATATATTAGCCCTGACCCGAAAAAACTTTTTGTATTTTTTTTAATACAATTTCCGGCAGAATGCACCGTGACACTTCTTCAGTAAATATAGTAAATATCCGCCGGATATGATAGAATCTATCTTATGCGGGGAGCATGGAATATATCCCCGGGGCTCATGACACAAGAGTCAATTAACCAAAGCATATATGATCATAGGAGGTTTTTATTATGTTTTGTCCAAATTGCGGCAGGGAGATACCTGACGGCACATTTTTCTGTCCTGACTGCGGAGCCGACACAGGCGCAGGGAACAGTTCCAGTCAGGATCAGACTCAGGCACAGCAGAACAACTGGCAGGATCAGACTCAAAACCAGCAGAACAACTGGCAGGGTCAGGCCCAGGGCCAGCAGAATAACTGGCAGGGTCAGGCCCAGGGCCAGCAGTATCAGAACGGTCCGGTATACAGAGGAACCGTTGTGGGAGACACAACAGGGATCGTACCCAGAAACATAGCTGTGGCCATAGTCCTGTCACTGGTAACATGCGGGATCTACGGCATATACTGGTTTATTGTAATGACAAACGAAGCAAATCAGCTCTCGGGACGCACAGAGGATACCTCCGGCGGAATAGCTTTCCTTCTGACTCTCGTAACCTGCGGCATATATGGCTGGTACTGGTCATATAAGATGGGCGAGAAGACAGACATAATAAAGGGTATACCGTCAGGCGGAAGCTCAAGCGTGCTTTTTCTGGTCCTGCAGATATTCGGTCTGGGAATAGTAAACTATGCGATAGCTCAGGATGCCATAAACAGCGCGATATCATAGATCGAAATACCCACGGTATCTGACCTTGTGTGATGACTCCGGGAACAGGTACGCGTGGAGATCAATAAAATAATCATCCGTCATGCCCGCTATATAATCAACGACCATATCATCGGGCGTATTGTCCATGTAGGGCCTGTGCTCTACATGGACATACCGGGTGATCTTATCTATATAATTTACATGGTGCCTTACAAAAACCGAGTCCGGATCCATTCTCTCAGCCTGATCGAGCAGCTCCTCATATAATTCCACAAACATAGGCTCTATCTCGGTTTTGAAGGCAGCCTCAGTCTTCTCATTTCCGTATATGTGGGAATAATTCTCTTTTTTCGCGGATCTCAGCTCCTTAAAATAGTCATCATCCATTTTCAGATAGGGCTTGCCGTAGGAATTCTCCACGATATTCACGATCATATTATTTATGATCTCTGCATTATTGGTCCCGATCTTTTTCTGACTGTATTCGGGAGTCCTGTCAAAAAGCCTCAGTCTCTCGGCATCCTGTCTGTCCTTCCCTATATACGCGATTATATCGGATATCCTTACCACACATCCCTCCAGGGTGCAGGGTATAAGCCGCCCTACAGCGCTTTGATCCGTGTAGCATTCCTCCTTCATATCGTCAAACCCGTCGAAGGTGAGCTTATCCGTACGGGGTCTGTATTCCTTCATTTCCATTTCGCCGTTGTGGCATATGATCCCGTCAAGAGTCTGCAGAGAAAGATTCTGGCAGCAGATATTATCCAAAACCCTTACCGAATGCACATTGTGATTGAAATATCTGCCAGTGTGTTCATGATACAGCTTTGAAAGAGCCCTCTCTCCGGCATGTCCGAAGGGGGTATGTCCGATATCATGCCCCAGGGCTATGGCTTCTATAAGGTCTATATTCAGTCCCAGCAGCCTTCCGATATTCCTGGCTATCCTGGAAACATACTGCACGTGGAGCGCGCGTCTTGAAATATCATCATTCCGCACAAGAGAGAAAACCTGTGTCTTATCGGAATATCTGTTGTAATAAGGCACATTCATGATCTTCTCTATATCTCTCACATACGCCGGCCGCTGCACGTTTGCAATATCATGAGAAGGGTCTCTCCTTATGATATTGCCGTCTGTGCTGCGGTAAGGATTTTCCCAGTGAGCCTCTGTGTCCCTCTGTATCCTTGATGCTGTATCTTCTGACAGATTTATATAATTTGATTTTTTCATTATCCGATCAGTCTATCGTCTGCGCTTAAACAGCAAAGCCACGCCTATCCCCAGTATTATCGCTATTACCGATCCCGCAAGTGATGCCCATGTATCCGATCCGAAATCCGTGATAAGGGTTCCGGTAACTGCAGATGTTTCCTCAGTGTCTGCATTATCATCCTGCACATCACTCTCATCCACGGGACCGCCACCGGGCATTCCGCCATTGCCGGATACGTCCATGCCGGGCGGCATCTGCATTCCGCCATTGCCGGATACGTCCATGCCGGGCGGCATCATGAAGCCTTCATCGCTTCCGTTTGATGATACGGAGCCTCTGCGTCCTCCACGTCCGCCCATGCCGCCGAAGCCGCCTCCCTGATGCATCCCGCCGAAACCGCCTCCAGCCGCATCTCCGCAGGAAGCAGAGATCTCTTCCAATGTGATCTCCTCGACCTTATCACCTATGACTATACGATAGGTACCGCCTGTCTGAAGCTCCGGACAGCTTATATTCACGGAAGAGAATGACTGCGGCACTTCATATGACATTATAACATTTCCGTCCGTATCCTCAAGGGCTACGGTTGTTCCGGCTTCCGCGCCTTCACTGCAGGTATAAAGTATCGATGCCTGTGACGAAGTGGAATCAAACTTCTCTGCCATGCCGGAGCTGCCGCACGCTATGACCGTGCCTCCTGTGATCACGGCTGTCCCGCCTGATTCACTTGCATAATCGATGGCATTGTTATTTCCGTTATTTACAAGGCTTACACGGACTGTACCGCCAGAGATCACAAGATCTCCGTTCGTGTCTATCCCGTCAGCATCCTGTCCGGCTGCATTTATGACAGTGAGGGTACCTCCGCTTATATGGATATAGGTTTCCTCTTCTTCCCCGCTGTTGTCAGAGACTGAGCTTTCCTCCGGCATATTTCCTCCGGCGGTAATTTCATGCAGTCTGTTTCCACTGGCGGTGTCTGTATCCTGCATGTTCGCGCTGGCGGTATTTCTTCCGCTCATGTTTCCGCTGGCTGTGTTTCCTGCGGCCATGTTTCCGCCTGGCATACTCTCTGACATCATGCCGGGGTCGAAATTTCCGGAAACCGAGCCGTCTCTCATTCCTCCGAAACCACCCGGACCGCCCATGCCGCCACCCATGCCGAACATGTCGCCAGATCCGCCATTAGCGTTCAATCCGTCATCTTCACAATTAACAAATGTATCTCCACCGGCTATATCGATAGTGATGGCTTCTATGCCTTCATAACTCTCGGTAATATTGAGCGTTCCGCCCGTTATTGAAAATGCCGTATCCGAATGAATCCCGTCATCGGCTGCTTTTATGGTTATATTCCCGCCTGCAACTGTCACATCGCCTGCCGAATGGAAGCCGTCTCCACCGCCGGTGATATCCAGGCTGCCGGATTCCATATAGAAATAGCCATTCTCATGATTTATGACCACGCCGTCATCTCCGGCATCCACTGCAATCTCCGCCTCTCTGATGCGAAGGCTGTCGTTTGCCCGGATCCCGTCTGTGGGAGCAGAAACGGTTATATTCCCTCCGGTGATGATCACATCATCCTTCCCGACTATGCCATGCTTGCAGCCGGCAGATATTTCAAGCGATCCGCTGCCGTTTATCGTAAGATCATCATGCGCAAAGACAGCTCCCGTCACTTCATCCTTCAGAGCCTCGTCTGAATACTCAGCACCGCTTTTGATGCTGTTTTCAGAGCCCTCCGCCAGGGTAACGAATACCTTGTCAGCCTGCTCGACCTTCAGGCCTGCATCGTCCGCGCAGGTTATATCCACCCCGTCAAACAGCAGATAGACCTTGGATGAATCATATGCATCCACAACGACGCTTCCGTCATCAAGACTTCCCGATAATACATATCTTCCGGCTGCGGAGATATACACGTCTCCATCATAGGAATATACGCCTTCGCCCCGGATCACAGCCCCGTCACCGGTCAGGGATATGACAGTGGCACCGTCAGTATCCCATGAGCCGTTCATATCGTTGGCTGTAAAATATTCAGTTCCTTCATAGCTCTCTGCATCTTCATCGACTATAGCCTGCATACCGATCGCCTTGCCGTTCATGAAAACGGCAGTAAGTATCACAGCGCATATCGTTATGATAACGCAGATGCGGTCAATATATTTATGTGTGGACATATAGAACTCCTGTTCTTTGCAAGGTTATCCCATGTAGTCTCCGTTAAATGAAACCAGAACAGCGCTTTCTACACCGGGAAGCTCAGACAGCTCGTTTATGAAATCAGTATTGTTATCCGTCAGTCTTATCTCTGCATTTACCTCGACCGAGCCCTTACGCGCGGTCTTGCTCTTTACCACGCATTTCCTGGTCTTGCCGGCAAGATATTCAAAGGCTTTCTTTTCGCTCTCAGATCCGTCGCACTGCAGGACAACGATATAAGGATCGGATGCTTCCTTGCGGTTTGCAAAGATCAGTATGATAACTCCGATGATCAGACTTCCGAATACCGCAAAGGGAATAAGCCCCGCTGCCAGAACTATGCCGGCTGCGATAGCCCAGAAAAGAAAAGCTATATCAAGGGGCTCCTTTATCGCTGTACGGAAACGCACGATAGAAAGCGCGCCTACCATACCAAGGGAAAGCACCACGTTGCTTGTCACTGCGAGTATCACAAAGGTGGTTATCATCGTAAGCGCCACCAGGGTTACCCCGAAGCTTGATGAATACATCACTCCGGAATATGTCTTCTTATATATAAGGAAGATAAATACCCCCAATGCAAAGGCCAGAACCATAGCCAATACCATATCCAAAGGGCTCACACTTGTAATGTTCTCCAGAAAGCTTGATTTGAAAATGTCGCTGAATGTCATATTTTTTCTCCTTTTTTAAGTGTAGTTTTATATCTGTTTGACTCTGTCGGCTGTCTGTTCTGAACCGGTTTTTCCGGATCTTTCGGATCAGCCGTATATCCTGCATTGTCCGTATTTTGAAAAAGCCCCGACCCTGCAGCCCTTAAGCTGGACCGCATCCCGTATTATATCCGGAAGGAAGGCGTCCCATTTCACTTCCAGTATGATCGGGGCATCACCGGCAGGTATCGTCACACATTCGGGATTCAAAAAATCTGTGCTTTTGAGTCCGGTGCGTATATCGTAATCAAGGGTCACGCGCACATTTCCCGGACCGAATATGAAGGGCTCCCTTGTATAGTCAACGATCGTCACCGGCTTCATACCCTGATATCTCATCTTGCAGTAAAGCTCTTCTATAAGAGGTCTTCCGCTGCCCAGCATCCAGCCTGTATCACCGTCGACTATCTTCTGCGCTTCCTCTGCCGTAAGATCTGCACTGTACTTGGTACCGAGACCGTTTACTTTGCTCTTCTTTTCAAGATGTATGACGGAGGTGTCGAGATTGTAGTATCTTATACGGAACTTCTCCCGCCTGTTTACCCCGTCGACCTTTTCTCTCAGAGCCTTGTCCTTATCATTGTCAAAATACAGGCTCCTTATGAGATATCTTCCGTCAACGGTATGCGGATCAGGTATTGCGATATTTCTCATCCTCATCCTTATGGTTATAAGATCCGCATAGGTTATCTCATGCTTCCACTCATGCCTGTAATGCTTTTTATCCTTCTCACCCATAGGCACTCACCGTTCCTTTTTTGTTTGTTTTGAAATCCTTTGAGAACTGATTTCAAATGATAATACAAGTAAGTGTTCGTTTTGTGAACACTTTTTGACCATTTGAAGACTTTTGAGACTTTTGAGATTTTTGGATTTTACTTTGTGGATTCCGGACAGGCTATCTCTACCACATCTTCTATTATGTGATGCAGCATGGCGGCAAGTTCAGTATCGGCGCTTTTGTAAAACACCTCCTTGCCCTCGCGTCTGGACAGGATCAGCCCTGAGGCCTTAAGAAAACGCAGATGATGCGAAAGAGCCGGAGCCGACATATCCATCATGGCAGCAAGATCCGTGACACATTCCTCAGTATGACACAGAAGCCAGAAAAGCTTGACCCTGCTGGCATCTCCAAGGAGCTTGAAAATATCGGAGGCTGCAGAGAAGCCATCAAGGCTCGGCATTTTCTCCGTAAGATTTTCAGAATATTCACTGTTTCCGTGATCGTGTGGCAGCTTCATAGGCCTCCTTTCCTCTCATAACCGTGACAGTCTGCATTGGTTTGACACTGCATCCCTCCTGCACGGATCTTATTATATTTAACCGGTTTACTGTTGACAGCATTGCTGTATTTAGTATAATATAAACATAACAATTAAGCAATAGTTTAATTGTTATTGCAGGATTTTTAACGGCTTATGCAAAGGAGGCAGAAGATGAAGAAAAGCTACAAGATCGATGTTGACTGCGCGAACTGCGCAGCAAAAATGGAAGAAGCCACAAAGAAGACCGAGGGAGTAAAGGACGCTGTGGTCAATTTCATGACACTTAAGATGAATGTAGAGTTCGAAGACGGAGCCGATCCGAAGGAGGTCATGCCAAGGGTCCTTTCCAACTGCAAAAAGGTTGAGGATGATTGTGAGATATTTCTATGAATAAAAAGCAGAAGAAGACTCTATTAAGGATCATATGCTCTGCAGTACTGCTCATTCTCCTGCGGTTTCTTCCGGTTACCGGGATCATCCGTTTCTTCCTTTATATGATCCCTTATCTGCTCATCGGATATGATGTGCTCCGCAAAGCCTTCAAGGGAATAAAGAACCGTCAGCCGATGGATGAGTCGCTGCTTATGTGTGTGGCAACTATGGGCGCGATAATCCTCGGGCTTTACGAGGATGGGACAGGAGGCCGTGGTGACTATGTGGAAGCTGTAGCCGTCATGCTCTTTTATCAGATCGGTGAATGGTTCCAAAGTGTGGCTGTCGGCAAAAGCCGCCGTAATATAACCGAGCTCATGGATATAAGACCTGATTATGCCAATATTGAGACCGAAAACGGCATAGAGCAGGTCGATCCCGACGAGGTGGAGACAGGTACGATAATATATGTAAAACCGGGTGAAAAGATCCCTATAGACGGCATCGTGATCTCCGGTTCAGGCTCTCTTGACACTGCCGCTCTTACCGGAGAGAGTCTTCCCAGAAATATAAGCGAGGGCGACGAGGTGATATCGGGATGTATCAATCTGACTACTCCGCTTCGTATCAGAACCACAAAGGAATTCGGAGAATCCACCGTATCCAAGATCCTTGATCTGGTGGAAAACGCTTCCTCCCGCAAATCAAAATCGGAAAATTTCATAACCAGGTTTGCAAGAGTCTATACTCCGGCAGTGGTTTTCTCAGCACTGGCACTGGCATTGCTGCCGCCTTTATTCAGAATATGCGCCATGGGACTGGCGCCTATGTGGGGAAGCTATATATACAGGGCTCTTTCCTTCCTTGTCATCTCATGCCCCTGCGCGCTGGTGGTTTCTATTCCTCTGACCTTCTTTGCGGGAATAGGAGGCGCGAGCCATGCCGGGATCCTCATCAAAGGCTCAAACTATCTCGAGACGCTCTCCGAAGTGGATACGGTTGTATTTGATAAAACGGGAACCCTTACAAAGGGCAGTTTCGAGGTGGACGGTGTCCATCACAGCCCGATCGAGGAATCAGCGCTTATAGAGATCGCGGCTCTTGCGGAATCTGCCTCGACCCATCCCATAAGTCAGAGTCTGATAAAAGCCTATGGTGCCAAGCCCGACCGTTCCAGGGTGACTGACATAGAGGAGATCGCGGGTCAGGGAATAAAGGCCCGGATAGACGGGAAGGATATTGCCGTCGGCAATACAAAGCTTATGAAGGCCGTCGGCGCCTTCTATATAGAATGTCCTGATGATACAGGGACAATCATCCATGTCTCTGAGGACGGAAAATACATGGGTCATATCGTCATTTCGGATATTGTAAAGCCCAACTCCGGGGAAGCCATAAGCAGGCTCAAGGCGTATGGTGTCCAAAAAACCGTTATGCTTACCGGAGACGCCTCAAAGATTGCAGATAAGGTAGCCTCTGAGCTTCATGTGGACGAGGTGCACTCAGAACTTCTGCCTGCAGATAAGGTCTCCATAGTCGACAGGCTTATCACGGAACACCAGGGCAAAGGAAAGCTTGCCTTCGTGGGAGATGGGATAAATGACGCTCCCGTGCTGTCACGTGCAGATATCGGCATAGCAATGGGCGCAATGGGCTCCGATGCCGCGATCGAAGCTGCAGACATCGTATTAATGGACGATGATCCCTTAAAGACAGCCGATGCGATCCGGATCGCCGGGAAGACCATGCGGATAGTAAAGGAAAATATTGTTTTTGCGATAGGGATCAAGATCCTCTGCCTGCTTTTTTCCGCGCTGGGACTCGCGGGTATGTGGCTTGCAGTCTTTGCCGATGTGGGTGTAATGATCATCTGCGTGCTGAACTCCATCAGGGCTCTGCTTGATCCGGGCCGGAAAGCCAAAAAAGCGTGAATAAGGTATTATACAGTATGATCATTCTTGCCGCAGCCGCAATAACCAGAGGCTGCAGCACGAATATGACTGGTACTTCTGAAGCTCCGAAACCGACTGCTGCAGTAAAAGAGGCTGAAGTACAGATGCCGGCTATGACGGAACAGGAAACAGAAATATCCGTGACCAAAGATGATCCCGGTCCGGACGGGTCTGCTCCGGATAAGCCTGTCGATGAGATCACGCTTTCGGGATCAGGCATCCACGAGGAATGCCTGGATCTAATAGAAGATATCATTGAAAATGACATTAAATACGGTTTTACCAGCGCACAGCTTGCCATCATAAAGGATGGAAGGCTTGTGTATGAAAACGCCTGGGGAAAGATCGACAGAGACTCTGATATTCCCGCAACGACGGATACGATGTATGATCTTGCTTCTGTAACAAAGGTATTTGGTGTAAACTATGCCCTCCAGAAGCTGGTATCAGACGGCGTGCTGAGTCTGGACGAAAAGATCACGGATTATCTTGGAGACAGATTTGCAGATGATGTGATAGAGATTCATTATAATGAGGGCGATGATCCGGACCTTGAAACTCAAAAGGAATGGAAGCGCAGCCTGTGCATAAAAGATCTTCTTATGCATCAGAGCGGATTCCCCGCAGATCCCAAATACTGTAACCCTCATGTCGACACCGAGGCTCAGAAACCCGACAGCGAAAAGACCAACCTGCTTTATGCGGGAAACGGCTCAGACAGCATCACCCGGGAGAATACCATTGAGGCGATCTGCAAAACGCCTTTATTATATAAACCCGGGACCCGCACCGTTTATTCGGATGTAGATTATATGATACTGGGACTTATAGTTGAAAAAGCCGCTGATATGGATCTTGATTCTTATCTTAAGGAAAACTTCTGCAGACCAATGGGTCTTGAGCATATTACCTATAAGCCTCTGGAAAACGGTTTTATTCCTGATGACTGTGCCGCTACGGAGCTTCACGGAAACACAAGAGACGGCGCTGTCTGGTTTGAAGGAATAAGGGAGTACGAACTGCAGGGAGAGGTGCATGACGAAAAGGCTTATTACAGCATGGGTGGCATATCAGGGCATGCAGGTCTGTTTTCAAATGCTGCCGACCTTGCAAAGCTTGCAGAACTGATGCTCACAGGACGATATGAGGGTGAGGTGTTTTTTTCAGAGGACGTGATAAGGGAATTCACCGCTCCCAAATCAGAGGCTGCCACGAACTGGGGCCTTGGCTGGTGGCGTCAGGGAGATAAGCAGAGAGCAAAATATTTCGGCCCTGCTGCCGGCGCCGGAACCATCGGCCACGAGGGCTGGACCGGGACTCTTATCATGATAGACCCGGACAGAAAGCTTGTGATCGCTTATCTTACAAACAAGCTGAATACCCCTGTAACCGATAAGATTTCCAATCCCAATATGTTTGACGGAAACTGGTATACAGCCGCCTCTCTCGGATTTGTCCCGGAGATAGTATATATCGGTATGGATGAGGAAACCGATGTCAGTGCAGATCTTCTGGCTGAAGCCGTAAAGCTGACTGATGATGCCGCGTCCGCTGTAAGTGATGATATGCCTGAGGACCACCCCGCCCGTCTTAACCTTAAAAGCAAGCAGGATATACTAAAAGAATTAAAGGAGCGTGATAACCAATGAACCCTTTTGCATTACTGGGAGTGATAAAACAGCTTGAAAATGCCCACCCGAAAGCAGCCGCCTTTGTAAGGAACGAGCTTATGACAGGTCTTCCGGAGGGAACGATCCTTGAAATGACAGTCACAAAGCCCGGGATGAGCCCGAGGACGGCAAATATCAAGATCACACAGGAAGACCTTGTTGCTTTAGACCAGATAAAAAACATAAAACCGAACTGATACGGAGGCTGAAATGAAGATAATACTGGCAAGTGCCTCGCCGAGGCGCAGGGAACTGATGGAGCTTGCCGGACTTCCCTTTGAAACCGATGTTTCCGATACAGATGAGAGCATAGATTGTGTAATGGCACCGACAGAATATGTCGAGGAGCTCTCTTCAAGAAAGGCCTATGCCGTTGCCGGACGACATCCCGAGGATATAGTGATAGGTGCTGATACCGCAGTTGTCTACAGGGATATCATTCTCGGTAAACCGAAGGACAGCGAAGATGCCTACAGAATGCTCAAAATGCTCTCCGGGAAGACACATTCGGTCTACACCGGTGTGACTATAGTGCGTCCCGGAAACAGCAGGGAGCCTTTCCATGATACATTTCATGTGCGTACGGATGTCGTGATGTATGACAATCCTGACGATCTTCTCAGGGATTACGCTTGCAGCGGGGAGCCTCTTGATAAGGCCGGCGCCTATGGGATCCAGGGCAGAGGCTCTCTTCTGATAGAGCGTATCAACGGTGATTATTATAATGTTGTAGGACTTCCCATAGCAGAGCTTTGCAGGAGGCTGAGATAAATGAACATAGTGCTTCTTGAACCTGAAATCCCTTTCAATACCGGGGCGATAGGCAGAACCTGTGTGGCGACAAACTCTGCTCTTCATCTCATAAGGCCTTACGGTTTCCGGATAAATGATAAAAACCTGAAGCGTGCGGGCCTTGACTACTGGCCAAAGCTGAACCTGACAGAATATAAGAACTATGCGGATTTCATGGAAAAGCATCCCGAGACAGTCTCGCCGGCAGATCCGCCAAGACTGTGGTATGCAACTACCAAGGGCCGCCTGACATATTCCGAAGTCAGTTTCTCCCAGGACGACTTCATAATGTTCGGCAAGGAAACTGCGGGTATACCCGAAGAGATCCTGGCTGCCCACCCGGATTCCTGTATAAGGATCCCCATGTATAATGAGGAGCGCTCCCTCAACCTTTCAAATGCGGTTTCAATAATACTGTATGAGGCTTTAAGGCAGACCGGCTTCACGGGACTGAAAAAATAATGATCCATTAACCCCGTCCCCATGGTCCAAAAAAACCCACAACCAAATGGTTGTGGGTTTCTGAATTATCTCTTTGAGAACTGAGGTGCACGACGGGCTGCTTTGAGACCGTACTTCTTTCTCTCCTTCATACGGGGATCTCTGGTGAGATAGCCTTCTTTCTTGAGAGTGGGACGATATTCGCTGTCAGCCTCCAGAAGTGCTCTGGAAATGCCGTGTCTGATGGCTCCTGCCTGTCCGGTATAGCCTCCGCCCTGCACGTTCACGAGTACATCGAATTTATCTGCTGTGCCCGTAGCGACAAGGGGCTGCCGTACTATAGTCTTTAATGTTTCAGGTCCGAAGTAATCATCGATACCTCTCTTGTTGATGGTGATCTCACCGCTGCCCGGCATAAGGTATACGCGGGCTACCGATTTCTTTCTTCTGCCTGTGCCGTAATATCTCTCAGTTATTTTCTTTTTCGTAGCCAATGTTATATCCTCCTAAATCAGAACTTAAGCTCTTCCGGCTTCTGTGCTGCCTGCTGATGCTCAGGTCCTGCGTATACGAAAAGCTTCTTTGCCATCTGACGTCCGAGAGTTCCCTTGGGAAGCATCCCTTTCACGGCATGCTCTATGACAAACTCAGGCTTCTTTGCAAGCTTCTCCTTCAAAGGCACCTGCTTAAGTCCTCCGACATAACCGCTATGTGTAGTATAAAGCTTCTGATCAAGCTTCTTACCCGTAACCTTGATCTTGGATGCGTTAACCACGATCACGTAGTCACCCATATCAAGGAAAGGAGTATATGTAGGCTTATTCTTTCCACGGAGTACAGCGGCAATATTTGCAGCAAGTCTGCCGAGAGTCTGTCCCTCAGCATCTACTACATACCATTTCCTCTCTATGGAAGAAGCGCTTGGCATATATGTATCCATTATCGATCCTCCAAATAAATCTGTTTTTCTATGTCTGACGCGCGGACTTGGGGCAAAGCCCGTGCAAATCATGATTATAAGACCGTGCAAAGCCCTTTGTCAAGGCTTTCTTGTTATTATTCCGTCCTCTGAGAGCAATATATTATCTGCGCTCCTGCCTGTCTGATCGGAAAGTATCCTTTCAAAATCACTGTCTCCCGCATGAAGCATGGATGTATAGCATCCTTTCTGTATACAGGGTATGAACCTGAGCTCCTTCAGTTCCCCGGCCTCTACAGTGGCTTCGATCATGCATGAATCCAGCGTTTTGGAATTAAACCAGAAATTTCCGGTAGAATATACGACCGGCACATCACCTATGTATTCAAAGCCCTGAAGCACATGAGGATGAGCACCGATGATGAGATCCGCTCCGGCCTCCACATATTTCTCAGCAAGCTCCTTCTGTGACGCTTCATATTCGAAGACATTCTCCGACCCCCAATGTACGAAGGCTACCGTGAAATCCGCATTTTCATCTGCCTCGGATATCACCTGCAGATACTTCTCAGGATCGAGAGTACGCAGAACTCCCGGATCAGTCTCTGTTGCCTCCCTTGTGTCCGGAGGAAGGGACCGCTCTATCTGCGTGGCAGCAGTGAAGGCTATCCTCATGCCGCCCGCTTCGATATACTGCGGCGTCATCGCCTCCTCGATATCCTTTCCGGCTCCTACATATCTGATACCGGCATTTCTGAGAGTATCCAGGGTATCAAGCAAAGCATCCGGTCCATAATCATAGGCATGATTATTTGCCAGTCCCACTATATCTACCCCGAGATCATTGAGATAATGTACCGTAGACGGATCTGCCCTGAAGGTAAATTTCTTATCCGGTGTAGGATTCCCTCTTTCCGAGTAAGGAAATTCGTTGTTTATCATCGTTATATCGGCTTCCTGCATGAGGCCGATGATATCGCTGTCAAGAGCTCCGGTCATCTCTCCGCCTCTTTGAGCAAGCGCATTCATATTGGCATATCTTCTGTCAAAATTCATGTCACCCGTAAAGACGATCTTAACCGGCTCATATTCAACGATATCCTCCGAGACAGTTTCCGTTTCGGGCTCCGGCTCAGGAGGCGTTTCAACCTCTACCATAACCTTTTCCGTATCCTCTGCTGGCGGAGATGTGATCGGCGCTTCTATAGAATACGCTTCCATCGAGGGCGCTTCCTCAGACCTCTGCTCAGTAGCGGCATACTCCGAAGACCCCGTGGATATGGGTAGATCCTCAATCCCGCAGCCTGTGATAAGGAAGGCAATATATGCGATCATTAATAAGAAAGCCCCGCCTATCCGGCAGGGCTTGGAGTTCTTACGATTCATACAAATCTCTGGTTGTTGACCTTTACGCCGGGACCCATCGTAGGAGCTATAGATACGCTCTTGAGATACTGACCCTTAAGCGCTGAGGGCTTAGCCTTTATTATCGCGGACATCAGAGCATTGAAATTCTCCTTGAGCTGCTCATCAGAGAATGAAGCCTTGCCTACAGGAACATGGATTATATTTGCCTTATCAAGACGATATTCAACCTTACCTGCCTTGATCTCCTTTACAGCATTGGCAACATCCATAGTAACCGTACCTGCCTTGGGATTAGGCATGAGTCCCTTCGGTCCGAGGACCTTACCGAGACGTCCTACAACACCCATCATATCAGGTGTAGCTACTACTACGTCAAAATCAAGCCATCCGTCATTCTGGATCTTCGGAATAAGCTCCTCGCCCCCTACATGATCCGCTCCTGCAGCCTGGGCCTCGTCCAGCTTGGCACCCTTGGCAAATACAAGAACCCTGACGCTTCTTCCTGTACCATTCGGAAGAACAACGGCACCTCTGACCTGCTGCTCTGCATGTCTTCCGTCGCAGCCTGTCCTGAGATGTACCTCTATCGTTTCATCAAACTTTGCTGTAGCCACCTTTTTTACCAGTTCGATAGCCTCATCCGGTTCATACAGCTTTGTACGGTCGATAAGCTTTGAAGCCTCGACATATTTCTTTCCATGCTTCATCTCAAGCTCCTCCTTACTTCTCGACCTCGACACCCATGGATCTTGCGGTGCCGGCTATCATGCTCATTGCTGCCTCCAAAGAACCTGCATTAAGATCAGGCATCTTTGTCTCTGCTATCTCCTTGCATTTCTCTTTTGAAAGAGTAGCGACCTTCTGCTTGTTGGGTACGCCCGATGCCTTCTGGAGATTGCATGCCTTCTTTATAAGGACTGCAGCAGGGGGTGTCTTAGTGATGAATGTGAAGCTTCTGTCTGCATATACTGTGATGACAACAGGGATAAGGACATCTCCCTTATCTGCTGTCTTTGCGTTGAACTGCTTTGTGAATTCAACGATATTCACGCCGTGCTGACCGAGCGCCGGTCCTACAGGCGGTGCCGGTGTTGCTTTGCCAGCAGGGATCTGAAGCTTGATATAACCTTCTACTTTCTTTGCCATTTGGCTCCTCCTTTAATAAATAAATGTGGTATTTGCGGGCGAGTTTCCTCCCTCCCACGGTTGTATATAAACATTAAGATGATCAGGACCAGGATCCTAATGCATCATGTTTATCTCATCAAATGAAATATCTACAGGGGTTTCGCGTCCGAAGAGCTCCACCATGAGTGTCGCCGTACGCTTGTTCATATCCATCTTTGCGATAGGACCTGTAGTCTCTCTCCAGGGACCGGCAACAACTCTTACCATATCGCCTTCCTTGAAGTTCACAGCCATGTTCTCGACATGGATACCCAAAGGCTTCATCTCTTCCTCAGAGAGAGGCACCGGCTTGCTTCCCGGTCCCACAAAGCCCGTGACGCCTCTGGTATTCCTCACAACATACCAGGTATCGTCATCCATTATCATATTTACAAGTACATATCCCGGAAACAGCTTCTTGTCCACTTCCTTCCGCTGACCGTTGTCTTTTACTTCCACAACTGTCTGCGTTGGTACACGCACCTCTATGATCTTATCCTGCAGGTGCCTGTTCTCTATAGCCATTTCTATGCTGGATTTTACCTTGTTCTCATATCCCGAATAGGTATGCGCTACATACCAGCGTGGTTCGTTATCAGCCATATCTGTCCCCCGCTCACCTGATCACAAAATTGATACCATACTGAAGACCTCTGTCGATCAACGCAATAAGAGCCGCTGTGATGACCGTTATCGTCACAACTGCGATCGACTGCTTGGTAAGGGTCTCCTTCGTGGGCCATATAATCTTTGAAAACTCAGCCTTCACACCCTTCCAAAAAGATGCAGCCTTGCTCTCTCCACCCGCGGTCTTTTTTACTTCTTCCATTGAAATGCCCTCCGATATTTGTCATAAGGGGTTTTCAGCACCCTGGAGCTTACTTCGTTTCCTTATGTATCGTATGCTTCTTGCAGAATTTGCAGTATTTCTTGATCTCCATCCTTTCGGGATGTGTCTTCTTATCCTTTGTTGTGTCGTAGTTACGATTCTTGCATTCTGTGCATGCAAGTGTGATCCTAGTGCGCATGGTAATATCCTCCAAAAATATTGTCACCAAAAAAAGGACTTTCGTCCTCAAGCTTTAAGACTATATCACGTCCTAAAGCTCTTGTCAACAGCTATTTACAAAGCCCCCTTTATATCCAGAGCCCTGGCTATGACCTGATCCATGTCATAATATTTATATTCTCCCAGGCGTCCTCCGAAAATGACCTTTTTCTCCTTATCGGCAAGCTCCCTGTATTTACGGTATAATCCTCCGTTTTTATCATCATTTACCGGATAATAAGGCTCATCTCCGGGATGCCATTCTGAGCTGTATTCTCTGGAGATCACTGTCTTTGGAAGCTCTTTTCCCTGATCGTCTTTTCCGAATTCAAACCATTTATGCTCTATTATCCTGGTCCAGGGAGTCTCTCTGTCCGTATAGTTTACTGCGGCATTTCCCTGATAATTCGGTATATCAAGCAGCTCATTCTCGAAACGTACGGAGCGGTATTCAAGATTACCCAGACTGTAATCAAAGTATGCATCTATCGCTCCCGTATATATGATACTTTCTGCTTTTTTATCGTATACGTCCTTATTCTCCAGATAATCAGCGCCAAGCTCCACCTCTACGCCTGCAAGCATGTTTTCCACAAGCTTTGTATATCCGCCGATGGGGATCCCCTGGTAAAGCGCATTGAAATAATTATTATCAAAGGTAAACCGTACCGGCAGTCTCTTTATAATAAATGACGGAAGCTCCCTGCAGTCTCTTCCCCACTGCTTCTCCGTATATCCCTTAATAAGCTTCTCGTATATATCCCTTCCAACGAGAGATATTGCCTGCTCCTCAAGATTTGCGGGCTCACCTGTGATCTCCTTCTTCTGCTCTTCGATCTTTGCTCTTGCTTCATCGGGAGTCACGACCCCCCACATTTTATTAAAGGTATACATATTAAAGGGGAGAGAATATAATTCGCCTTTATAATTCGCGACAGGGGAATTGGTGAAACGGTTGAAATCCGCAAATCTGTTCACGTATTCCCACACCTTACGGTCGTTGGTATGGAATATATGCGCTCCGTATTTATGCACATTTATTCCCTCTGTCTTCTCGGTATACACATTGCCGGCAATATGATCCCTTCTGTCGATAACCAGGACCTTTTTTCCGGAATCCGTAAGCTCCCTCGCCATTACTGCTCCGAAGAGTCCCGCTCCCACTATCAGATAATCGTACATTTGTTTTTCCTTCCTTCCTCGCTTTGTCGTTCTGCCTTAAAAGATGCCAGAGTATCTACTCCGGCATCTTTTCATTGCTCTGTCTTCTGATCATACATACTCTAGTATAACGTTCGCAAAATAACTGGCCTAATGCGACGAATGCTTGCCTGAGAGTGCGTGTCAAAAAACGTAGGCGTAGCGGGGTGCTAAACAGCCAGTGGCTGTTTGCTTAGCACGGACCGCAGCGGAGCGGAGACCACCGAGGCTTTTTCGGCACGTGCTATCAGGTGAGCAGGCAAGCATTTGGTCCAGTTATTTAAGATACGTTATACTAGGGCATCATGAGTACCTGACCGACCTTAAGTGCCTTAGGCCTGCTGAGATAAGCGCGGTTCATGCGATAAATAGCCAGCCAATAAAGATGGCTGCCGTATTTTTCCTTTGCTATCTTCCAAAGAGTATCGCCTTTTTTGACCGTATAGGTTTCCTTCCCCAATGACTGCGCTATGATCGCAACAGGATCCATCACCGACGCAGTGCCTGATGCAACCGAAGCCATTGCCGGAACAGTGCCGCCAACCGAAAGGGTACCGTTTGCAGATGCCACAAGAGCTGCACCGTCAGTATAATATATCGTGATGATCTGTCCGACCTTTATCCTGTTGGGATTCTTTATTGTCGAAGCATTATCCTTATAGATCTTCTGCCACATGGATCCATTACCATAAAATTTCACGGCGATCTTCCAAAGTGTATCCCCTTTTTGAACAGTATACTGTACCGGAGAAGGCACACCTGTATTAAGCGATGTAGGCACTGCTATGGCATTTGCAGCCACAGACGGCAGTTTTGCGATCACGCTGCCTGAAGAGCCGACAGATGAGCCAGAAGAGCCCGAGGAGTCTGACGAACCTGATGAACCTGACGAACCTGATGAACCCGACGAACCTGATGAACCTGACGAACCCGACGAACTGCCTCTACTCCCCGATCCTGAAGGCTTATCATCCACAAGATAATAGTTCTGAGCCGATCTCTTCACAGAAGTTTCGCTTTCCCTGAATTCCATACCCAGGGTATGGCGTCCGGACTCCTTTGACTTTATGGTCTGCGCTTTAATGGTAAGGATAGTGCTTCCGCTTTGCTTCTCATAATCCACGCCCTCTGTAAGCTTGTCTCCATCCAGATATACGGCCACAAATCTGTCTATAGTACCATTGGATCTCATGACATAAAACTGCTGATCCGATCCGCGGTAGATATCATGGTGTATTGCAGAAGAACTGTCTCCATCCGGCTCGAATTCATTATCATGAACCTTCTGAGTCAGATAATACTCGCCATCGGTAGCACTGTCGACGTTGGAGTCCGTATTCTCCTTTACGGTTATGGTAAATTGCTTATTGTCAGACCCGGAAAAAGCGCTGTTTCCCATAGTTACCCTGAAGGTAAAGGTTCCCGTCTCTTTAGGAACACCATACAGCTCTCCATTAGGTCTCACTGTCATACCGGCCGGTAACTTACCGGTGTACGTATAAGTCGGATGATTCCAGTCATATTTATTATTGTCCTGGATCATGGAACCGTACGGCACATAGAGCACTGCATCCGGTATGCTCTCGCTGACTATGGACGGATCTCCCGCCAGACCGGTGAGAGTCATGTTCACAAGCACTCTGTCTCCGCTCTTTATCAAAAGTGTTCCTGTGATCTCAGTTCCGGAAGTGACCCCGGCTTTCGTTCTCAGCCTTATCTTTGCGCCATTGGGGATTATCCTGTCATTCTCGCTGACGTTACCGAAATCAAACGCCGGCAGATAATTTGTCCCTTTTAGAGTCCAGTATCCGTCAAGCTCTACCTGATCCGATGTGATCTCTACTTTGGGCGCCTCTATATTATTCTGACCCACATTGAGAAGCAGTATATCATGGATACTGTTGTGCAGGCTGTCCAGCATCACTTCTCTTGTGGTAAATATAGTCCCTCCGGATTCCGATGTGTTTGAAGCGGAGTCTGAAAAGCTGTTTATATATACCTTATCACTCTCTGACTTTCTGGTTACTATGCTGACCCAGAAATTCTTTTTATATACCCCGTCCTCGGCCGCTACACTGTATTGTACGGCTCCATTCGAAAAGTCATGTGCGGTCTCTCCGCTGACATCCGGACTAGAGGCGCCGGGAGTGTACACCCTGCTGGCATAACTCTCCCTGAACACCGGCTTTATGTTCTTTAGATCCGTTCCATCCGGAACCAGGATCGTAAGATACTGGAACGAACCGTACGAATCCTCATCTCCTGCAAGCTTGTAATTCTGTATACTGTTTCCATTTGCATCTTTTAAGCCTTCGATAAACAGATCCGCCCCGGAATTAAGCTTTCTTTCTCCTGCGTATGCTGTCCCCGCAACCGTCGTTATACTTAAATACATGGCTTTGGAGGGATCCGACTTCATAAAGACCGTGAAATCCCGGCCTCCGCTGAAATCAAAGACAGGCAGCCCTGAAACGACCCTCTTACCGTCCACGTATGAGTATTGCGGACTCGACCAGATCTTAGAAGCGAGATTCTCCTTCCCCGCCGCCTCTGCTTCAGCAGAAGAACCGAATCTTCCCTCATATATAGCCTGTGCAGAATCCTGACTTGAACCGGATCCATACAAATATACCCCGTATTGTCCATTTACAGCGAAGTCCTTGTAGATCATTTTAGTATAAGCCCTTGTATTATCAGTCTTCGTGGTTGAGGTGGACAACTGAGCTAAATCTGCGGAAAAATCCGCCGGATCATATATTTCTGCATATAATGAACCTGAAGCAGAACCTGAAGCAGGTTTCGACTCTGTCGATAAAGAAAGCCGCACCGGCAGATACGTGTCATTATCTCCCGTGAATGTGACATAGGCGATACTGGATCTGCGCAGCGAATATCCGTCATTGAAAAGAGCAGATGTGATATCCTTACCTCCTGCTGCCGCAGCAGAAGCAGACTCATACTTTCCCTCATATACCCTGGCTCCTTCATTATCAGCGAGCTTAAGCTTTACAAAGGTATCTGAGTCTGACGTGATATCTTCTTTTACTTCGATCTCCTCTTTACTGCTACTATTGGATGATCCGCCGTAAAAATATGCTTCGGTAACGGTAAGCCGGCTGTCTGTGCCGTTATTTCTTAAATAAACCTCCGGGGTTATCCAGTTGTGATAACTATTGGAGTCCAAAAGTTTGAATTTTACCTTGTATCTGGTCACATCGGTACGGGTCTGATCATTGCTGTATACAAATTCATAATTTACACGTTCACAGTAGCTGCTCAGGTTCAGATATGTTCCGGTCGTACCCGTTTTAACATTATCAATGATCTCATTATGATATGAATAACTTCCCGTCAGGGTCCAGCTGATGATATTGGGAGACGGTTCCGGCGCCTTTCCGTTCAGCATATTGACAACGCTTACACGTGATAATGCAAGCGGCGATAAAGAGCTTAAGTCAACCTCGCCCAGATCTATCTCATTAAGCTTCTGAAATGAAACCGTAGGTGATCCACTGGACTTTAACAGTCCCTCTCCGGAACCCGGAGAATCGGTAAAGGTAGTCTCTTCAGGCCTGATATATATGGTCTTACCACCTATCTCAAGTGACATGATCGAGACCTCAGCAGTATCCCCTGCCGATACCCCAAACCTGTGTCCGAAGACCTCAGCAGTATCATCGGGTGTATCGAACCATCTGGTCTCTATCGTCCTTTCTTCATTTTCCTGTTTTATAAACTGGATCTCATAAGGAAATACCGGGCACTCCTCAGGTATGAAAATGGTATATGAGCCATCCTCATTAAAGTCTCCTTCCGGGATCTCTGTTTCATGATCCTTAAGATTATATAAGATCGAATACTGCCCGTGAGCATCCAAAGAACTCGCGGTCAGTGCTGAGAGTTCCCCGCCGGTATCGCCGCCATTTTCCGTCCCGGGTCCTGTCACCACCGGATCGATCGGATCTGCCGGATCAGCGTAAGCAGATCCGTCTGCAAAACCTGCCGTAAGTGTCAGGATCAGGCTCAATAAAACCGCGGCCTTCTTTCTCCACGTCCTCTTCATTTTCTCTCCTCCGCTTTTAGAATAACTCCCTCACCCAAAGACTTCAGTTCTTCAAGCGAATAAAGTCTGCTCTTCCTTATATGTCCTTTACCGCTGTCAAAGTACAGCTGACCATTCCATGCATCGCACAGATCCGGCAGGTATGCTACCTTCTCAAAGTGTCTGTCCAGCAGATAGCCGTACCTTGACCCTTCGGATGAGACATATTCGGTAAGAAAATAATCCCCTAATGAACTAGCATATGTCATATACCCTTCATCGTCAAGCATCTTCAGACACGCATTCTTCTTAACTCTATATCCTGTATTTCTGTATACTGCAGGTACATTATGTAGAGACGTCTCTATACGGTAATCTCCCAATTCAAAGATCTCCAGGAGATTTTCATCCGGTTTATCCTTTGTTTCCTCGGATATAAGAGCCCCGTCCTCCGCGCTGTACTTCCTGACTGTACCGTCATACCAGATGACCTCCAGATATGAGCTGTCATCACGTCTGAACTGCTGATCATAGATCCTTTCAGGATCTTCAAGCTCCACAGCAGCTTTTTCATTGCCCTTATCATCGTAAATCTCAAAGGCTTTATAATTAAACAGCATATAACTGTTTTCTTCCTTTGATATCCTGCTCTCGTCATGGACAATATCTATGTCATAATCCAATACATTTTTATCATCATGATCCCGTCTCTCTATCACCCGGATTTCAGGTGCGTTTCTGTTTGCCGTTGCTGCGTATTTTCCTCCAATGGCCCCAAAATCCGTCTGTATATCCTGTTCTCCGGTAAATTCGACCTCCGCTGTTTTATCCATAAAACCTATTCCCTGATCCGTAACCAGAAGAACCCTGCTGCCGTCCACAGCATAATCCACGATCTTCTTTCCCGGAACATACGCCATCTCCGTTTCCGAAAAGCTGTCGGTCGTTATTTTTTCCAGAATATCCCCGTTTGATAAATATATATCTTCTCCCCTTGTTCTGACTCTGAACGGCATATCACTTTCCATGCCCGCTACAGCTTCTGACGTTTTTGCATCCACGATACCAAATTCGGCACTTCCGTTGTCCATCGACCATGCAAAATAACCGCCTGCAAATCCACCGCTGAAGGAGGCTTCTTTATCAGATCCATATACTGTTTTCCGCTGATCAGACCCGTCAGCAGCTATCAGATTGACACTGTTGTCATCCAGGCTGATCCCCAGCAGGCTGCCGTCATGATCAAGTGCAAAAACATAATCCGCCGGATCGGCAAATCTGTCGTTTTCGGGCACAGGCAGATGCCGGCCTCCCAGATCCACTTCTCCTTTGATCTCACCGTTTTCAGTATCATAAATCATTACTCTGTCATCTCTGCGATCCAGCGCAGCCGCCACTTTTCCATCTCCCGAAAGCGCAAGCTTCGTCGCTGTCTTCCCCGTCCATATGTTTTCCTTTTTTTCCAGATCATACAGGCAGACGCCGCCCCTTGCGGCATATAGTATCCTGTTGTCATCTGCAAACAGTACATCCGAAAAAGCTGATTCCTCTACCGGCAGCCTCTCTATACATTGCAATGTATTTAAGTCGTATACCGACAGTTCATATGCGTATATCACAGCAAGCTTATCACCCTCAGGAGAGATCACCTCCTTAAACGGTATATCCGGAAGCTTTATCACATCCTTATCTGAATATCCGTCGTCCAGATCATATACTCCCAGCGCATTTGTCAGAGCAAGCCTGGCTTCCGCCGTTACCGGGGCATCAAAAATATTTTTTTCTTCCGGCATGGCATTCATTGCCTGTACAACAGCCTGGGTCACATCTCCTTTCCTTAATGCCTCTGCCGAATACTCAGCATAGGTCAGTGCCTGCTGTCTCTGCAGCCGTTCCATATTTCCCACAAAGGTGCACGCAGCTCCTGCCAATGCCAGAAAGGAAACAGCAGCCACAGCTGTATTTCTTGCCCTTCTGAGTGAAACAGATCTTTTATCATTACGCCATATAGACTGCAACGCCTGAAGCATCTCTTCCGCTGACTGATACCTGTCATCTGCCTCGGGGCTCATTGCCTTTTTTATGATCGCCGCAAGAGCCGGACTGCAGGCCGATCTGCTTATCCACTCAACCTCCCACGCATCCTCCTTTGGTCTTGATCCGGACAGTATGTGATAAAATGTCGCTCCAAGGCTGTATAAATCTGACCTTGCATCAAGCATTACCGTCTTTTTCGCCCGGCTTGACGATCCCCCTGAAGCACTGCCCTTAGCCTCATCAGACCGCAATGCTTCCGTCCGGTCGTCTCCGAGCTTCTCAGTCTGACAATCTGTCAACGCCTCAGTAAGTTCTGTATTGAGCTTTTCTGTCTGATTCTCAAATGGCAAAACCGGATCCCGGTTTTCTTCCGAAATATGAGATCTGAATATATGTCCCGAGAAGGATCCGCTCCCAGTTCCTCTTGATGCTGTCCCATGAGCAGCCCTCATACTGTCCACGTAATCCGAACCGTAATGCTCAGGTGACGCGTATCCTCTGCTGTAGCCGACCTGCACAGCTCCGTCTTCACCCAGAAGAAGCGCTATATTGAAGTCGATCAGACATACGCTGCCGTCAGGCTTCAGCATGATATTTGCCGGCTTGATATCTCCATGAAGTATTCCATACGGGGGCCTGGAGTGAAGATAGATCAAAGCGTCCAAAAGCTGACACAGCCACCTTATGACCTCTCTCTGAGGTCTGCGTTCCCCACGCTTTATCAGCCGGTCAAGACTCTCGCCTTCTATGTAATCCATAACGGTATAGACTGTACCCTCATGCTGCACAAAGTCATATACCTGTGGTATGTTGGTGTGACTCAGCTCCTTGAGCAGATCAACCTCACGTCTGAGTGATTCTATCGGTATATTCAGTTTCCTTTTATCTGCTTTGAGGACGACCTTTTTATTCAGCCTTATGTGTCTGCCGGCATAGACAATTCCGGCTCCGCCGGAACCGATCTTTTCTTCGATCTCATATAAACCGGCTATTATCTCCCCCATCAGACCTTCTCTCCTCTGCTTTGGATATTGTATCTGGCCGGATCACCATATTCTTCTGAAAGAGTCCTTTCAAGACGTGATTTTCTTGATAAATGAATTATCGCAAATATCATTCCCAGAACAAGAGCAAACGCTGTCAGAGCAAGACCTCCATAGAAAAGTATCTCTACTCTGGATATGTTAAATAAAACCATTATCTTCCCCCTTACACAGGTCTGATAAAGACCTGAAACTCCGCTCTGCCAAGCGTCAGAACATCACCCGTATTTATTTCCACCGCATCGTTTACCCTGGTCCCGTTCAGGAGGGTGTGATTAGTGGAATTCAGATCCTGCACGAAATAATTTCCGTCTGAGCCGCTTATCCTGCAGTGTTCTGCGGATACACTCTTCTCATAACCGATGATGATCCCCGGCCTGGAGTGCTTGCGTCCCAGCACCACATCTCCGTCCAAAATGCATTTCAGCTCTATCGCCGCATTGTTTTTATCCTTAAGTACCAATTCATATGTGTACGGCTCGTATGACCTTCCGGCAAATTCTGTTTTCCCTGGATCGGCATATTCCGTTTCCGGTCCGGAAACCTCCTTTAGCAGCACGGTTTCCATGCCGCGATCGGGCACCGGATCTATGGGCGCTGCCGGGTTTACGGGCGCTGCCGGGTTTACGGAAGCTGCCGGGTTTACGAGCGCTGCCGGTTTTACGGGCGCTGCCGGTTTTACGGGTGCCGCCGGTTTTACGGGCGGGGCCGGTTTTACGGGCGGGGCCGGGTCCGGTATGGTTTCGGGAAGCTTGTCTGCAGGTCTGAAGTGCTCCTTCGGCAGTTCGTTTTTCCGCTTACCGTCCCTGATCTTAAGTACGATCACTACTATAAGCGCTATGATGATGACAGCAAAATAGACAAAATACATATTATCATTCATTTCCTTAATAATCCTCCGATGCCCATATCTCCAGCTTTCCGTATCTGCAGATCATCTCTCCTGCACCTATGATAATAAATATGACAGGGGTGCATATTATCTGCTGGTAACAGAAGAAATTATGTGCCATATATGCCCCGATGCACATCGCAGGGGCTATAGTTTCGGGAGTCTCCGCTCTTTTTTTCAGAAAACGGATCAGCCCGCTTATGAAAATCCCGGTATATGCCACAGCCCCTAGAAGCCCTACATTTATGACCGCGTTCAGCCACTCATTGTGGGCGCAGGTGAGGATCGTATTCTCCCCCCATTTAGCATTCAGTGGCTCGGAATAATAGCGGTATATCTCATGATAAAACCCGTCAGGGCCTGCTCCGAAGAGCTTCCTCACTATATTTGTCTTAACAAATGTACCAACGGAGGCTATCCATGAAAGACCTCTGTCGCTTCCCCATCTGTAGTTGAACAACAGATACCAGTTATCGGAGGCAAGGGCCGTACCTGCAAGGAATCCCGTCGTATTAAGTATTATATAAATGATAAGAAGGATCGCACATCCGGCAATGACCAGCAGCGTCAGGACCCTTACCGGCTTAAACCGCTCTATACTGAAATCATCCTTCCTGCTGACCCGGACATATCCTGCCAGAGCACCTGCCGTGACCGCCAGAAGCACCCAGCTTATGGCTCCAATGGACAGAGCCCTCATAAGCCCGGACAGCTCAACCACCCTGTCCGAAAACACAACCTGAAGTATTCCCATTATCTTCCATCCGGCAAATAACAGCACAAGGCTTTCTATGAACCGTCTCATCCTGGTATTGTCATCAAAGGATACCCAGAATAGGATCAGATATATGGCGCCATAGGCAAGCAGGGCCGAATCCGAATTCTGCGCTATCATGGTCACTCCGCCAAGCAGCACGTAGAGGGCGGAAGCTGTCCTTTTGATCCTTCCGTCGCTTTTCCAAAAGGCAAACAGCCCTATAGGGAAAAGCAGGACCATATAGCTTGAAAACCAGGTGGCCTGTCCCAGTGTTGATACAAAGTAAATATAATAAAATTCGGAAAGGTCCTTATACATTTCAAGAGGATCGACCTTGAACCTGTTTAATATACAGATGAGAAAGACTATTGAGGACACCGCCAGATATATGACCAGCACCAGATCGTCCCAGCGCCAGAATCTGGAAACAAAATAATACAGTACAACGAAGGCCAGCTGTGATACGAGGCCCATATACCATCCATCATATCCTATGAATGTATCTGCTTTATACGGAGACAGTATATACGAGCTTAAAGCCAGAAGGGCATATGCAAAAACAAAGCGGTCCGTGACGGACGTCTTTTTTATGTCCCAGTAATCCCTGAGCCTGCCCGCCTGCGCCAGATATATCTGATACCAGGTGAACACTGCAGCCATCACGATCACGCCCACCAGAGTAACCCACTTAAAGAAGTGCCACTTGGCATCTCCCATATTGTAATACTTATCCTCATAATACAGTGGATATACCGCGAACATCAGGAAGACATAGATCGCAACAACATCCTTCATTATCCTTTTCGACACAGGGGTCGCATCCGCCTGTGAGGAACGTTTTTTCCCAGCTGTCTTTACTTTACTCATCTTTTTCCGGATTCCTTTTTATATTACGCCGGTCGTTGAATACCGCTGTTTTGTATATAAGGCGATCATTTCACCGGCGCCCTAATGATGTATTGTATCATGATTGCTCAAAAAAGGCATCCGCTCTATGCGGATGCCTGTATATTGCGTATCCTGTTTTGTCTGAAGAAGCTCAGGTATAGGAGCTGAACATCATACCGGAATACATGCTGGTAATATAGGGATTTGCAAAATTATGTCCCGGATTCTTGTATTCGACCACGATCCTGTTCGTATAATTCATGGGATTAAGCGATATCTTCTTTGCTTCAAGAAGGATCTCACTCGCAAAATCCGTTATAGGTCTCAGGGTCTCATTGTGATCTCCCTCGAATGCCGCAGCCCTGAGATACTTCTCATCTATCTCTAACTCGCCGTTGTCCTTAAAGGTGAGACCTATCGCATCCAGCTCATTCCTGTATACATTCTGTATGCCGCGCATCTCATTCCTGAACTTATTGGACAGCCCATAAGCCTCCGTGTACTCGGAAGCCTTGGTGATGAAGCTGTTATAGCCTTCCACAAGACTCTCAACATTGCTGATAAGAGATTCCACATCAGGCTTGAGACCGATATGGGCATCCCTGCCGTCTTCGCTTCTGCCCTTTAAGGTGATCTCGTACGCCTTGTCTATGGTAAAGGAATTCGAATAGGCACTGTGGGGGTTGCCATTCAGGGTGAACTCGGCATTATGCGGCTTCTCTGTCACCTCTCCGATACCGAAGTAATCCACAGCCCCGGCCCTCTTGCTTGTATTATCATCGGAAATACTGAATATCGTTTCCTTACCGCCCGGCTGGCCTGTAGCGGTGCTCTGGATCTTCAATGCGGATCTCCCTGTGCCATCCGATACCACCGATACCTCTACTCCGATATTACTGCGGTTGATAAGCCTTGCCAGCTTACCTTCCATTTCCTTGTTTGTATCACCCGGCTCTACATTGAACTGGAACTCATAATCCGTTTCTCCTATATTGACATCGAAGGAATATGTATCCGGCTCAAGCGTCATCGCACCGTCATCTATAAAAGCGCCCATGTTGGTCTGAACTGATGCAAGCCTCTGCACTCCGAGATCAAATGAAGGTGTCTCATCCGGGTCCACTGAATCGTCATTGCCGATATACTTTGCTAAAGCCACATCCTCATCAGTAGAATAAGCCGTTTTCTTATCGAGCAGGCTCAGGGATCTGTCATTTGAAAGGGATGCGATAACGTGGCGGAGAGCCCTTGCATTCTCTTTGATATTTACGACATATTCAATGACATTATCACCTGATAAAGGAAGGAACAGGGGCGACTCTTTTGTCTGACGCATAATAGCAGCATATACGCCTCTTAATTCGTCTTTCTTATGCGTGTCATAACGCGTGGTCTTGGGCATGAACTGCGGCAAGAAATTATTATAGACATTTTGTAATGCTAATGATGCCATATAGACGTCCCCTCCTTTCCTCCATGATAGTCAGCGGACAA
>CAMUZQ010000034.1 GCA_947165275.1 uncultured Lachnospiraceae bacterium
GCGGGCATTGCCGATTGAGGATGAAGCAGCATATGGGCAATCAGACAAGCGAATGCGCCAATTAATTAATTCCAATGCCGGGCATGAATATCCCATGCTGAACAGTTCCGGTGTATTTGAAAAATACAAAGAAAAGCACAGTCTTCCCGCGGGTGCAAGATTAAAGACGGTTTATACCGATCAGGAGTTGAAACTGACAAAAGGAAGCTGTATTTTCGACTATACCGACGGCGTTACGGAAGCTGTAAACAGGGACGGAGAACGCTTTGGAACGGACAGAATTCTGAAGGTTTTGAACGAAAATGCGGACAAGATACCGGAGGAGATTATAAAAAGCGTAAAACATTCGGTTACGGATATTTTTGCCGAAGGAACGCAGCAGTTTGACGAAATCACCATGATGTGTATCCGTTGTCTCGACAATGAATCATAATATGCGGCCTTTCTGAATGCGGCTTCGTTCTCCACAGCTGTATCCATGCTTTTGACTACATCTGTATGAAGCTGGAAAACTGGTCTTCACTGAGGGATTTCACTCTTTCCGATCAGGAACAGGCTCATCTGAGGTCGTCCAATGATCTGAAGGTATATCCCCCGCCTTCCAGTCCCGTGAGGAATTCATCCAGGATCGACGCATTAGTACTTGATGTAGCATGTAAAAGCACTATAGCCCCCGGATGGATCCGCTTATTGAGGGTCGCCAGTGCACTGGCCCGGTCAGGCTGATGCTTTTCATCATAGTCCTTGTATGCGACTGACCATAGTATGGTCTTATATCCCATGGCATTGGCAAGCATCAGCTGTGCCTGTGAGCTCTTTCCTTCCGGCGGACGGTAATAACGATTCATCGGATGGCCTGTCAGAGCCTCATACTGCTCCTCAACAGTGTTTAATTCTGTATAAAACATTTCCTTGGTAGTGACCTTCGACATGTCTTTATGATTCAGAGTATGATTTCCGACTGTAAAACCATTTTTAGCGATGGCAAGCACGGTCTCCGGATTTGATCTCATGCATGCTCCTGTGACGAAAAAGGTTGCCGGAGCATTATGCTTCTTCAGAGCCTCCATGATCGGCACTGTATTTCCGTTATCATATCCCAGATCAAATGTCAGATAGCATACCTTATCCGCGGTGATCTCTTTTGAGTAAGCGCCGAAGCTTCTCAGCCAGTTCTCATCTGCATTGCCGCTTGGGACAGCATTCGGCGCAGGATAATAATTACCCCAGTCCATATTTGCCCCGCCGCCTGAAAGCTGCGCCAGATCTGCCTGTATAGCCTGATCCGGCTTGATATATGCCGGTACACGTACACCGTCATTTACTGTCACCGCTCCGCCCACGTTCGCAGCTGAGGCAGCAGCAGGAGCCGTCAGTATCACCACAGCCATAAATGACATCAGAACCTTAACAAAAAATTTTCCGTATTTCATGTATTCCCCCCTTATTCTCCGTCCTGCAGACTTTCATTTATCAGGTTCTCTCTCTTAATTCCTTGAAGAATTTCCTGATCAAAGCCTGTGATTCTTCCTCCATGACACCATGAGATATATTTACCTGATGATTGAAACTCGGTTCCGCAAGGAGATTTACCACTGAGCCCGCACAGCCTGCCTTATCGGAACGCGCGGCGTATACACACCGGTCTATACGGGCCTGGACTATGGCTCCTGCACACATGGGGCACGGCTCGAGAGTTATATATATGGTACAGCCCTCCAGTCTCCAGTCTCCCATATTCTTAGACGCCTTTTTTATGGCAGTGATCTCTGCATGTGCGAGAGTGGTTTTGTCCGTATTCCTGCGGTTATAGCCGCGTCCTACTATCCTGCCCGTCGCTGTCTCCACGATCACGCACCCGATCGGAACCTCTCCGGTCTCATATGCCTTGACAGCCTGCTTCATGGCTTCCTTCATGAACCTTAAATCTTCTTCATTACTGACTGCTTCAATCGATTCCACGAAGCGATACCTCCGAAATTGTCTGCCTGAGTATATCTGCAAACTCTTCTATTTCTTCTCTTGTCTGTCCATGGAGAACGCCCCGCCCGACAAAAGTCGTATTTGTATCCACGAAATTCTGCAGGAAATACCTTTTTCCACCTTTAAGCCACTGTCCTATTTCCGCCGCCGTATCGCGATCGAAATACTCTGCGACCACTGTTGTGCGGAATTCATAATCCGGAAATCTGCCGTTTATGAGAAGCATCGCGCTTTCATTGACCTTCTCCACATCAAGGTCTATATTGCAGAGTTCACGGTATTTTTTCTTGTCCGTTTTAATGTCAAGAGCAACATAATCCACCAGACCTCTGTCTGCAAGCTCCCTGAGCATCTTTGGCTCTGTTCCGTTTGTATCCAGCTTTACCGCATAGCCCAGATCTCTGATCTTCGTTATAAAATCGGGAAGATCCGGCTGCAGGGTGGGCTCTCCTCCGGTTATGCATACTCCCGTCAAGACATTCCGTCTTTTTTCAAGAAATGCCAGAACGTCATCTTCCTTGATCTCGGGGATCAGGCCCTCTACCAGAGAGCTGTTCTGACAGAAAAGGCATCTCAGATCACAGCCTCCAGTGAATATGGCCGCTGCCACCCTTCCCGGATAATCAAGCAATGTACTTTTTGTAATACCGGCTATATGCATATCCCACTCCACATCAGAATTGGTTTAATCTGATATACTTCATATAATTCACGACCATAAGGGCTATCTTAAAAGTAAGCGCATCATCAAAAGTCCTTATATCAAGCCCTGTCATCTTTTGCAGCTTCTCTATCCTGTAAACCAGGGTGTTGCGGTGTACAAAAAGCTGCCTTGAGGTCTCCGAGACATTCAGATTGTTCTCAAAGAATTTATTTATGGTATTCAGAGTCTCCTCATCCAGGTGATCGGGAATATCCTCTCCGTATATTTCATGAAGAAAAACTTCACAAAGAGCAGGCTGAAGCTGATATATGAGTCTGCCTATTCCCAGAGTGCCATATGATACTATGTCTCTTTCCTGATAGAAGATCTTGCCGACCTCCATGGCCATTTTGGCCTCTTTATACGAGGAGGATACCTGCTTTATCTCTGAGATCACTTTTCCATAGGACACACGCACCTTGACCATAGCCTGGGTATTCATGGTATCAACGAGCATCTCCGCAGTTTCCTTCGCCTGCAGGTCTTCATCCTCTGAAGGATCCATGGATTTGATGACGACGTAGGTTTTCTCATCCGCTTCTGTCACATAATCATCCGAGCCGGCGGGGAAAACAGAACGCAGCACATCAATACCGGATATTTCATTATTGCTCTCCGTTTCGACAATAAATACACACCTGACGCTGTCCGTAGGAATACGAAGCTTCTTGGCCCGACTGTAGATATCGACCACAAGCATGTTGTCCATTATAAGGTTCTGGAAGAAAGCATTCTTATCAAATCTTTCCTTGTAAGCTGCAGACAGCGCTGTTATCTCAGAAAGCGCCACTTTGCCTATCATCTCGGATCTCTCATCTGTGCCCTTTACTATCAGGACATAATTCGTGACTCCGTCATCCGAAATCTTATAAAAATGATGCTGTCCATTAAGGTCATCCTCCACTTCGGAATCAATAAATGAACGTATAGTAACGGATGAAATATCATCTGTCGGAAATGTGGATGCTGCCTGAGCACCGTTAAGTTCCATCACCGCCAGATCTACTCCGGTGATCTCCTTGAGTTCATCCAAGGATTTTTGAATTACCTGATTTGTGATCATAGCTCCATCTCCATTGGCGTGTAATCTATACCGTCCTTATTTACTCTGGGACCCTTGTCCCTGAACCCGAGTCTGTGATAAAACCCCTCGCCCGGAACCGACGCATTGACTGAAAGTCTCGCTCCACCCATCCAGCCTCTGTTTTCCAGAAGCCATTGATGCAGATAATCTACCAATGCCCGGCCGACTCCCATATTCTGATAGCATCCTTCCACAAACAGTAATGACAGATGCGGTCCGCTCCTCACTGCAGCTACTCCGATCATAATTCCGTCATCATAAGCCGCTATCATGGGAAAGCCACCATTCAGGAAAACCGTATGCAATGTATCATCATTTATGAACCGGCTGAAGCTTTCCATGCCCTCTCTGCCCGTCAGTCCCGACTGAAATTCACAAAATACCCTCCAGCAGAGCGCCATGGCCGGTCTGTATTCATCACGACTTATAAATCTTACCTGAAAACTCCGGCTCATTTTCGGAAAATCCTGGAGAAAAAGCCTTTCACCCCTTCGTATAACCCTGTAAAGACATCTCCTGCCTTATCCTTGATACTCTCGGTCACACTTTTGGCAGCGATCGAGCTTAGGTCATCCGCTGTAAGCTTATCTCCGAATTTCTCATAAATATCAGCCGCCTGATCAAGCAGGGTGTTGTAATCTATGCCAAGCGCCTTGATCTTGACCATAAGATCAACGATCTGTGTTATCTCGCTCTCTGACAATGACCAGTTTGCCTTTTCCATTTCATTATAATCACTGATCGCCTTTCTGACTGCCGCATCGATCTCTTCTCTTGTATTCAGATCCTTGCCGGCGATCTCTGCCTTTATGAAAGCGATCATCTCCTCGACGTCCTTCTTCGAGGCGCCTTCTACAGCCTCCTCGATCTGTCCTGTAGTCACAAGCTCATTAAGTGAGGTGTCGAGAGCAGCGGTATTGAGTGTCTCATCCTTCATATCCGCATAAGCCTTCATTGCCCCTATAAGTGCTGCTGTGCCGGATATAGATGAGGGCGCCGCGACTATGATATCGGCGTTTTCCACCCCTGCCGTGAGCAATGCATTTTTATACATGCCCGTAGTGCAGTAATTGATATTATATGCATTGACAGTTATGCCATGTCCTGATTCCGCCGGTTTTACGAGCACAGATGAGAGCGACCTTGTCCCTATGACCGACGGCGAAATGTATTTATCAAGATACTGATGCTCCTCCGCATTGGTCACATATACTATGTTGTACTGTGACATATCAGTGCCGGAAAGCCCCATGGCTGTAAGCACTGATGCGAGCTGTTCCGCCGAAAGATCTGCCCCGAGCGCCAGATACGGCTTGCTCTTGTCTCCGGTTCCGGTAACGTAAGCTCCGGCCGCGCTCCCCCCGAAGGTTATAACATTCTCCCCCGCATAGGCCTGTACCGGCAATGCCGTGAGCATTGCTGATACAAAGACCAGCACTGCTGCTATTGCGGATATGAATCTTTTCATATTATAAAATCCTTTATCTCCTCAAACACCTGATATCTGTCCTCTTCATTCTGAAGCTCATGCCTGTCGCCCGGTCTGATATCAAGCTTTACATTTTTGATCCCACAGGCTTTATAAAGCTCATACATGCGCTGGACGCCTCTGCCCATTTCTCCCACAGGGTCCTCAGCGCCTGACAGGATAAACATCGGAAGCTCCTTTGGGATGTTTGCTATCAGCTTTTTATTTCCCGCCCTGTAGGTAAGCTCCATCAAAGTATAATATCCGTTCAGCGTGAATATGAAGCTGCTGTACGGATCCTCCCTATGACTGTCTATAACCTCCTGGCGCTTGCTTATCCAGCCCGAAGGATTGTCGGGAAATGCTCTTTCAAAGGATCCCATCGTCAGATTCGTGATGAATCCGGACCGGTATCTCCAGCCGTGAAACATGGCGCATGTTTTCACCAATATCTTTCCGGCTATACTGTGAAGTCTGGGAGTGTCATTGCCGCCCTGAATTATAACGCCCTGGATCCCCGTACCGTAGCGCTCTATATAGTTTCTCGCGATATATGAGCCCATAGAGTGTCCCATGAGATAAACCGGCAGTCCGGGATGCTCGGCCTGTATGGTCTTTTTCACCCTGTGCAGATCCCGGACAACGACAGTCGCAGGATCCTGCTCACAGAAATATCCGAAATCATCCGGGCTCACCGCAGTCCTTCCATGTCCGAGATGATCCGGTCCGGTGAATATAATGCCCTGAGAGACCATATACTCAGCCATCTCCTGATATCTGAGCAGATACTCATGCATGCCGTGAGCCATCACCAGGATAGCCTTCGCTTCAGACTTAGGCTCCCACACATAGCAGGCCACCTTTGTCTTCATATCCCGGCTGTCTATGGTAAACTCCCTCATATCAGCACACCTCGGCACCGGCAGGCGCATCCTTCTCAGGGGTCATGAGGACATAGTTCCCCTCTTTATCCTCCGTACAGAGAAGCATTCCCTGAGACTCTACTCCCGCCAGCCTGGCCGGTGCCAGATTGGTGACCACAAGCACCCTCTTGCCGACCATTTCCTCCGGTGTATAATATTTCCTTATTCCTGAAACGATCTGTAATGTCTTATCTCCTACATCTACCTGGCTGCACAGAAGCTTTTTGGATTTCGCTACTGCCTCACAGGCCTTGACTACACCTATCCTTAATTCAACCCTGTCAAAATCATCTATTGTGATCTCCGGCTTGTGTCCGATCGTCCCGGCATCCTCCTTCGGAGCCTTATCCCTCTCCTCTTCTTTCACTGCCGGATACAGTTTATCAACCTCTTTAAGTACATCCTCCAGCTTTTTTCTCTCAAAAAGGGTTTCGGGCTCCTCCGTTACCTTTGTTCCTGATACAAAAGCACCCCTGTCACCCAGCCTGTCATAATCTGCCTCTTCAGTATTCATCTGGCTGAGGATCGCCTTTGCGGTATCCGGCATATACGGCATCAGCAGAGATGCGCCTATGACTATGGAATCACAGAGGTTATAAAGCACGGTAGACAGCCTGTCCTTCTTATCCTCTTCCTTTCCGAGGATCCAGGGTGTCGTCTCGTCAATATATTTATTGCATCTCTTAAAGAGATCAAATATGTCCGTGACAGCGTCCGCTACATGGAGAGTGGACATTTTCTCCTCGACCTTCGCCCTTGCTCCGAGTACGACCTCATACAGATCGTCATCGACAGCCTCCTTTGCCTTCCTGTCCTCTATCACTCCGCCAAGATACTGATTTCCCATTGATATCGTGCGCTTAACGAGGTTTCCCAGAGTATTTGCGAGATCCGAATTATATCGCTCAACCATTGTATCCCATGTAAATACCCCATCGTTATCAAAAGGCATTTCATGTATCATGTAATATCTGACAGCATCTATGCCAAACATATCGACCAGGGTGTCTGCATATATCGTATTGCCCTTTGATTTGCTCATCTTGCCGTCACCCACCAGAAGCCAGGGATGACCAAACACCTGCCTGGGCAGAGGCTCACCCAGAGCCATAAGGAAAATAGGCCAGTATATGGTATGGAACCTCACTATATCCTTTCCGATCAGATGAAGATCCGCAGGCCAGTGACTCCTGTACAGATCCCCATGCTCCCCGTCTGCGTCATAACCGATGCCCGTGATATAGTTAAGAAGAGCATCCAGCCAGACATAAACCACATGTCCCGGGTCAAATGTAACAGGGATCCCCCAGGTAAAGGATGTACGTGACACGCAGAGATCCTGTAGTCCCGGCTTCAGGAAGTTATTTATCATCTCGTTTTTCCTTGCTGGGGGCTGTATGAATTCCGGATGATCCTCTATATACTGTATGAGCTTCGGTGCATATTTGCTCATCTTAAAGAAATATGCCTCCTCGCTGGCAGGCTGAACAGGCCGTCCGCAGTCCGGACACTTTCCGTCTACAAGCTGCGAAGCTGTCCAGAATGATTCGCAGGGTGTACAATACATTCCCTCATACGAACCCTTATAGATATCACCCTGATCGTAAAGCTTTTTGAATATCTTCTGTATCTGCTTTTCATGATAATCATCTGTCGTACGGATAAATTTATCATAAGAGGTGTTCATGAGATCCCATATCCTTCTGATCTCACTATAGGCATCGTCAACAAACTGCTTTGGGGTTATGCCCTTTGCCTTTGCCTTTTCCTCTATCTTTATGCCATGCTCGTCCGTGCCTGTCTGAAAGAAAACATCATATCCCTGCTGCCGCTTAAACCGGGCTATGGCATCTGCGAGTACGATCTCGTAGGTATTGCCGATATGCGGTTTCCCCGAAGCATAAGCTATCGCTGTTGTAATATAATATGGTCCTTTAGCTGCCATCTGAAAACATCCTCCTGAATATATTAAAAAACATCCTGTAATAGGCATATTTAGTTAATTTTATCACAAAATACGGGTTCCGGTAAACAACAATAAGAAGCCCGCATGTCTTAAAGGCATGCGGGCTTTATTAATTAATGTCTGTTTAAGCTTACAGAGTGAAGTTTACAAGCTGATCCTGCTCTGCTGCCTGTCTGTCAGCAACTGCTGCTACATTCCTCTCTGTTACGGAAACACGGGATGCCGCTGTCTGATTTTCTGTTCCATCGGGAAGCTTCTTCATATCAGCGAAGATATCCGGAAGCTTATTGAAAAGCTTATCAGCCATATCCTCTATACGGCCGCGTGTTCCGTCAAGCTGTGTCTTCTGGAAAGAGTTCGCATCGGCTACTCTGGTCTTGACGACGCCGCCATGATCCGGTGATACGTACTGTCCGGCGCTGCTCCGGTTTCTCTGCTGCTCTGATGCAGCCGCTTCCTGACGGTCAATCCTGGAGGTATTGTCTGTGGCCGGTGCCTGATTGATCCTGCTCGAATTATAGAATGACGGGATATTTGCGCCGATCCTTAAGCTCATATGCAATTCCTCCTTTCAAGTATTTACTGATCAAAAACTTCTTCCCTGCTATTATATCGTCAATACTGCCTGAAATATAAGCCCCCGCATTGTACTTTTTTATGTACAATCGCAAAAAAGGCCGGATGAGCACCTGCTGTTTCCGGCTATCCCTGATAGAATCCCACCTTCTTATATACCTTTCGGAGAGTTTTATTGGCGACATATGCCGCCCTTTCCGCACCATCCTTGTATACACTGTCCAGATAGGCCTTATCCTTGATCAGCCTTTCCGCTTCGCTCTTTACAGGGCGGAGAGTCTCTATGACAACCTCGGCAACTGCAGGCTTGAATGCGCCATACCCCTTCCCTGCAAATTCATTCTCTATTTCCTCAAATGACCGGCCGGTCAGTGTGGAATATATATTCATGAGGTTTGCCACACCGGGCTTATTCTCCTTATCATAACGTATAGGATTCTCTGTATCGCTGTCCGTGACGGCCTTTTTGAACTTCCTCATTATGGTATCGTCATCATCCATGATAAATACACATCCGTTCGGATCGGACTTTGACATCTTGTCTCCCGGGGACGACAGGCTGTATATCCGCGCTCCGGCTTTTGATATAAGAGGCTCCGGTATCTTAAAGACCTCCCCGTATATGCTGTTGAAACGCTGGGCAATATCCCTGGTCAGCTCGACATGCTGCTTCTGATCCTCTCCTACCGGCACATAATCCGGCTGGTAAAGCAGGATATCCGAGGCCATCAGCACAGGATATGTGAAAAGACCGGCATTTATATTGTCCTTGTATTTCGATGACTTGTCCTTAAACTGGGTCATGCGGGAAAGCTCTCCAAACATGGTATAGCAGTTCAGGACCCAGGACAGCTGTGTATGTGCCGGCACGTGGGACTGCAGAAATAATACATTTTTTTCCGGATCAAGTCCGCATGCTATATACTGCGCAAGCTGATTGAGAGATCTGCGTCTGAGCTCGGCAGGCTCCTGGCGCACCGTGATCGTATGCATATCCGCCATGAAATAATAGCACTCATAATCCTGTGCCCTGTCAGCCCAGTTTTTGATCGCGCCGAGATAATTCCCGAGATGCAGATCCCCGCTGGGCTGTATTCCGGAAAGCATACGTTTTTTTGATTCTTCCATAAATAAATACTCCTCTATCTTATTTTCTGAAAAAGGCGGTTATCTTTTGACCGTTGTATTAGTGCGGCCTTTTGAATTATACGTCAAACCGTCATAAACCTCTTCGCCGCCCTGAACTCCTGCAGATCTTTTGTCCTGTGGAGCTATCTCTTCAAATGTCCCGCCTATCCTTGCAAGGATCTCCATGGGCTCATCCAGCTCACTGGTATCATATCTGAAGGATGCTCTTCTTGCGCACCCGAGAATATAATTATATATCCTCAGCAGATGTATGGATACAGTATATTTTGGATCCAGTGCCATGATCAGCTGCTCTATGCATTTATTACCCCTGGATATCTCAAGACGGTATGTGTCTCTGTCCCCGGCCTTAAACGCCACAAGAGCATCCTCATAATACCCCCTGGCGATCTCATAGGTAAGGGCGATTATCCCGGTGGGGTTTGCTTCTATTATACGCCGTGTATATTCCTGCTTTTTTTCTGATGTCATATCGGGACCTCCTTTTTCTATGAGGTGCTCCGGACCTTATCTGTCCGGCTTACTGCAAAAGCTGCAGTGCCTGCTGGGGAGCCTCATTTGCCTGGGCGAGCATGCTGATCCCGGCCTGTGTAAGTATCTGCATGCTTGTAAACTCTGTCATTTCCTCAGCCATGTCAGTATCCTGTATCCGGGAAAGAGAGGTATTGATATCCTCATTATATGCATTCAGGTATTCTTCGGTATTTTCAAGACGGTTTTCGTATGCTCCCATCCTTGATCTGGCACTGCTCACATATGCAAGCGCTTCATTCATCTGATCGATGGCCTTATTCGCTCCCTCCTTGGTGAGCATGTCCACCCTGGCAAGTCCCATGGCCTCTGTTGTCATCAAAGGGATCGACGCAGATATCACTTCGCCCTCTTCTGTACCAACCTGAAGCCTCATGGATCCTCTGCCGGTCAGGTCGAGCTCCAATGCGGTATCCGGTACTCCCGGTGTCCCTTCCTGTGCCTTAAGCCTTATCTCTGCGCCGTTTGCTCCTTTTATCTTTACGTAATCAGTATAGGTTCCGTCATCATTTTTCACTGTCTCGCTGTTTATTATAGCATCTGTAAGATTGCCCAGAAGATCTGTAGCCTGACCATAGCCTGCCGGCAGTGTGCTGCCGCTGTTTTGCACTACATAATTCCCGTTTGCATCCTTTGAGATATCTATCAGATATTTTCCAGAAATTGTCTTTTCGTTATAATCCATCACGCTTATGCCTAAATTACTTGTATACCCTCTGTCATTAAAGGTGCCGTTTAAGAGCTTCATCCCGTTAAACTCGGTGGTTTCCGCTATGCGGTTTATTTCCTTTAAGAGCTGGTCCACCTCATCCTGTACATTAGCTCTGTCAGAGCTGGACATCGTACCGTTTGATGCCTTGATCGAAAGCTCATTCATCCTCTGGATCATATCCTGGGTCTCCTGCATCGCAGCTTCGGCTGTCTGGATCACGGAAACACCGGTTGTAGTATTGGTCTTTACCTTTTCAAGTCCCTTTATCATGGAACGCATTTTTGAAGCGATAGCGAAATTCGCAGGATCATCTCCTGATTTATTCAGCTTAAAGCCGCTTGAAAGCCTGGCTGTGGAGTTTGCAAGCCTTGTTTCATTTTGAGAATAAGAATTATTTGTGATATAAGCCGTGATGTTGCTGTTGATCTTCATGGATAGCTCCTCCTAAAAACAAAATCTTTACGTTAAGACTGCGTCCAGTACCGCCTTTGCCATACGGTACAGCATAGCATTGTCATTTGTTCCGCCATCCATGGCTTTATGACCTTCGGGTATATCCATATCCCCGATATTCAGATATGCAGTTTTCCCTGAGACTCCTGTTATCGCTTCACTGATGGAATTCAGGCGCTCCCCCATGTATGCGTCACCGGCAGCTTTTCCGCTCTTTATGCCTCCGTGCACTGCTTCATCCACACGGAATTCACCATGAACCTCTCCGAAAGCATCAGTCTCAAAATATATATCGACAGAATTCTGATTTTCGCCATGCCTTAATTTCAAATTAATGTTTATAAGCTCACCGTCGAACTCAGCGGGAATATGGTATTCATCAGCTCCGGCCAGCGATCTCTTAATGTGAAGCACCTTATCCATAGACTGCATGGCGCGGATATCCAGGGTCTCTCCCTCGAGAGCTCCGATAAGCTCAGCCTTTACCATCTCATCATAGGCTTCCTTCAGCTTGTCCGCATCTCCTTCCTTCAAAGCGCTTCCAACCTTATCTCCGGCCCTCCTCATACGCTCCTTTGTCTTGTCAGAGGCCCTGTCTCTGAGCTCTCTGGCAAATCTGTTGCCGCCCTCCGCCATAAGCTGCTCATAGGCTGTCACATTATTTGCGCTTTTGGGGATCCCTGCCTCCTCAAGAGCCTTGTACAGCTCCGCCTCTGCCTTTGCCGCCTCCGCAAATTTCCTTGCCTCTTCTTCATAATACTCATCTTGGGAGTGAGCCGGATCGAAGGATGCGCGGATCATCTGATCTATACGCGGGTTGCTGTCGGAAAAAAGCGCGTCCATACCATTGAAATTATCATCAATATATCTGTCTACATGCCCCTTCTGTCCCGTCCTTACAGCAGAGAGCAGTCCGGAAAAGCTCATTTCCATGCCACTCGCCACGAGAGTCCCGACTGCCTTGTGATCACCCGCATTTATCGCATTCACAAACCTGTAGATCCCAATATAGGAGGTCGCCTCGGCATCGGTTATATTCCCTCTTTCTCTTTCGGAAACAAGATATTTTGCAAAATCCTCTATCGGTCTGTCTTCCTCTTCTTCATATCCTGTCAGTCTCCGGTCCAGTTCTTCTATCGGGGTCTCAAGCGGATTGACATTTTCCTTTATCATCCTGAGAACTCTTGCCGGTGTCAGCTTTTCCAGTACAGAGCTGAGCCTGTCATCTGCCGTGCTGATCCGTTCTATATTCTCCGGAGTAAGCTCCATATGGGAATAAGATGCGATACGTACCGCCCTTTCATTTGCGGATGTATCTTCAAAGCCCAGATCACTGAGCAGCTTCCCGAAGTCAGTATTATCAAAAGCCTTACGTATGCTGTCGCCCAGATCTGCCCTCGTCTCCGTGCCGACTGCTTCATAAGTCCGGTTCATACGCTCATATCTGTCGGTAAGACCGGACGCCTTCTCATGCAGAGCCCTGAGATCAAGCTCTTCGGCAGCATTGAGATGATCGCCTTCCGCTGCAGGCTTCATTGAGGCAAAGAGCTCCAGCACATCCCTGTCCGCTGCCAGCTCCGCCGGACTCCTCAGTATATCAGACTTTACAGACAGAGTCTCGTCCAGCAGATCAAATATCTCACGTTCTCTGGCCTTTAGATTTTCTACATCCTCCTCCAGATATCCGGTGTCTATCTTTATATCCCTGCCCTGATTCTTTCGATTCACCTCTTCAGACATTATGAGCGCCGCCTCCTTGGTCATACGCTCTGCCTTCAGATTTTTATAATCCGCTATCAGATAGGCGTCCTTGCCTCTGCGTCCTGAAGCTATCGCATTCATGACTTCCCTTTTTAAGGGATGTATATCTATTTTTCCGGAATCCTCAAATGTGCGGAGCGTATCCACTGTCAATGGCACTCCCGCATTTATCATGCTGTAAGCATCCTTCTGTATATCAGCAGTGTCCTCAAAGCCTGCCTGTCTGATTATATCGGAAACCTGTCTGTAAAGCTCACTTTCAGGATCCGCGGCAGGCTTTCCCTCTGCATAAACCGGTTTATCTATATTTCCGGCTCTGCCTACATACCCGGTGGTATCGGCAACATAACGGGCATTTCCCCCGAGCTGCGCTTTTCCGCTTGAAAACTCTGCCCTGAATACATTATCTATAGTCGGCTCAAGCCCCTCCGAGGCAAGGTAAAGTCTTGTATTATCAGTCAGGGCCTGCAGCTCGGAAGCAATATTTACAGCCTCCTTCACGGACGCTGTATTATCCGCGGTCGCCGGCAGATCATATTCTAAAAGTGTATCCTTTATCTCTCTCTCAGTGGTATCAGGTGTAAATACTGCGTCAGGATCAAAAACCTCTGCGGTATCTGTCCCTGCCAGAGCTGCAGGATCAACAGGCTTTCCGGTTACTTCAGCGACCTTTTCCGCGGAAACAGTATCTGTATATCCGGCTACATTCACTCCTGCTTCAGCCAGTTTTATCTTCATCCGGTCCAGGGAATTGACCGCATCAGCAGGATCCATATCGCTCATGTCAAACCCCTCCTCGGAGAGCTGTTTTGCATCCCTGGGGGACATGGTCTGTGCCACGACGAGCATCTGATCCATCTGCGTCTCCACTCCGACCGCAGAGGCTTGCTCCGCCTGATCTGTTATTGATTTTTTCTTTGATCTGTCACGTGACAGGACATTGTCCTCTGAATGACCAAACATGATCCCGTCGGCAGGAATTGCCGACAGACTCCGGGAATTTTTTGAAGATCCGCTTTTAAGGGAAGCTGCGGCAACCGCCGGATCCTCAACATTCTTTGTCTGCAGCTGATTAAAATCTATTCTCATGTATTTTTTATCGGATAGATCAGAAGAATAGATTATATCATCATGAAAAGATACTCACCCGGTTACGGAGTACCGGACCGATAAATGCGGATATTACGATCTTGATCATGTCCAGGAGGATAAAAGGCAGTACGCCTGCGGCAAAGGCTGCCTTGAAGGTCATGCCTGCCTGGACCGAAAGCCACGCTGTACCCAGCAGGTACGGTATCCAGGTCGCAGCCTCCATGACCAGGACAGCTATTATCCTGCTGGTGCGGTATTTCTTAAATACAAGTCCGATGACTGCCGCCATGGGAAGAAAGCCTATGATATAGCCTCCGGTCGGACCGAAAAGCTTGCCCGGCCCCCCCGTAAAACCCGAAAATACCGGAAGCCCGACCAGGCCTGCCAGCATATATACGAGATACGCTACGACTCCCCTCTTAAGATCAAGCACATACATGGTTATATAGACAGCAAAATTCGTCAGAGATACCGGCACCGGCCCTATCGGTATGGAGAGCGGTCCCAATACGCACATGACTGCCGCCATGAGCGCTGTGGTTGTCAGCTGCCTGACCCTGTTATCCATTTGCTCCGCGCCTCCTTTTCCAACGCTCTTCCTCAGGCCTCTTCCAGTCCGGGGTTGTGTCCCGTCCCAGAGCCTTAAGCATCGCGATGTCACTTTTTATGGTAGAACCGCTGGTAGTCAGCATATTTCCGGTTATACTTGCGCTTGCTCCCGAGGAAAATGCCTCTTTTCCGTTATCGCTCATGAGAGCGCGCCCTCCTGCAAGCCTGATATCCGCCGTCGGATTTATATAACGGAAGATCGCCACTGTCCTCAGGATCTCATCCTCCGTAAGCCTGGGTCTGTCCTGGAGAGCTGTTCCTTTTACCGGCATTAAAGAATTTATCGGTATGGAGCCTATTCCAAGCTCCTTCAGCGTCATAGCCATGTCTATCCTGTCATCCCAGTCCTCGCCCATCCCTATGATGCCGCCGGAGCATACAGCCAGGCCCTCTGCCTGCGCACGCCTTATATTTGCTGTTTTGTCATCAAATCCATGCGTCGTGCATATCTCAGGAAAGAATCTCCTCGAAGTCTCGATATTGCAATGTATGGCTGTAACACCAGCAAGATGAAGCCTGTGAAACTGCTCCTCTGTCAGAAATCCCAATGAGCAGCACAGCTCTATATCAAGCTCGTCTCTCATCCGCTCCAGAACACACAGGATCTTCTCAAAATCCTCAGGTGAAGGACCGTGACCGGAATCAACTATCGAAAACCGGTCCACCCCTGCCTCCTGATCAGCCTTTGCCTGTTCAAAAATCTCATCAGATGAAAGCAGTCCGTATACGGCACAATCCGTATGGTGAAAGGCGGATTGCGCGCAGAACTTGCAGTTTTCAGAGCATCTGCCGCTGCGGCCGCTGATTATCGTACATAGATCCACCTTGTTTCCGCAGAGGACGGACCTTATCCTGTCTGCTCCCTTTTTCAGAGCATCAAGATCCGCTTCAATGAAAAAAGACAGATCCTCCTCTCTGCAAAGCCTTCTCCCGGCTATTATCTCATCAGCAAGTTTTAATACATCCATATCATTCATATTATCCTTTTATCGCGCTGATGAGCATTCTATTCCATTCCGGCAGACTTGTCAACCCAAGCTCTCCGTCAGGTTTACAGCCTGGCCTGCAGCAAGCCCGCACCTGTTCCCGCAGTCATTTCTCTTTTTTCTGTGTTTTCTGTTTTTTTTTCAGGCTTTTCAGGTATTCCTTCTGCTCCGGGGTTATACGGTAGCTTTCGACAGACTTCTGAATGGCTTTATTATGCGTCCACACATCGAGGCGCTGCTCCTCTATGTAGGGTAATATCTCGTCATACCGCTTGGCCAGTGCTGTCGCAAAATACCAGGCGGTCATCATATTTATATAGTACTCATCAGATCTTATATCCGCCACCATATCGGGATATGCCGCATCAAAATCCTCTTCCAGGAAATGCTCCATCAGCATCCCTGTTCCGAATCTGACCGTATAGGTCCTGTCTGACCGGATCCATTTTTTTATTTCCCTGATCAGCTCACCTCTGTGCTTCCTGAAAACCTTCGGTGACATCTGATCACAGGTTGCCCAGTTGTCCACATAGGGGAGAAAACGGTTCACCTCCTCCATGCATTTCCCGTAGTCCTTTATTTCGGAGATAATAAAGGCGTGCAGCTGATTTTCATCAAAATACTTATGCGGAAGGTCATCAAGAAACAACCGGATATCCTCCGTTTTTGCCAGCTGTTTCGCAAGCTTTCGAAGCTCAGGGGTTCTTACTCCGATAAATGTCTCAGCAGGCGAAGTCGGTATTATCTTTGTCTGCATATCCCGGTATTTCAGATCCTGCTTTGAAAAAAGCTCTTTCCTTATCTCATCTGCCGTCATGTCCTTCCTCCTCTATAAATCCTTCAGATTGCCGGTTCTTTTTCTGTCACTCTCTTCATAACTGCGCATAACGGTCTGAAAAGCAATAAGCAAATAATAAAATTGCTTACCCCATGTATGATGTCATACGGTATCCCCGCGATCCACCAGGTTACCGCCATACTCCATCCTCCTATTAAAAGATACGGGATCACGCAGAAAGTCCCGAAAAGCAATCCGAATAATCCGGACAATATGCAGTAGAATAAATATCCGGCCTTATGTCTGGCTGCATAGAATACGATAATGATCAGCAAAGGCCAGATGTACAGATACATGATGGACCATACATTGACCCCCTTGAGTATGCACTCAACAGCTGTAAACCCGATCGCCACAAGTATCGTCTTCCTTCCAAAAAAGATCGTGTAGACAATGAAAAGAAGGGTTGTGACCTCAATATTGGGCAGCAGGTCAAACGCGAGCTTGAAGGTCTCCAGTATTGCAAGAGAAATACCCAGATATGCAACATTCCTGGCAGATACCCTGGAATTCATCATTTTTTCATTCACACTCCTTCCGCGTTCTTATTATAATAGATCAGCTGTTTCGGTCTCAATAATATATTGTACGAGATCATGTTATACAAGATAATGCAGCTGCCTCTGCAGGATTGACGGCAGATGCTTTTATTACTACAATACTGAAAAATGTACCTGCCATACAGAATGGCAATAATGAGGTGATCGGATGAATACTCAAGTTTTGATCGGTATCATAATTCCTTTCGCAGGAACTGCTCTTGGATCGGCCTGTGTTTTCTTCATGAGGAAAGAATTAAGCTCCGGGGTTCAAAGAGCTCTCACAGGCTTCGCCAGCGGCGTCATGGTCGCGGCTTCCATCTGGAGTCTCATCATCCCCGCCATGGAACAGACCGAAGGACTGGGCAGCTTAAGTTTCCTTCCTGCCTGTGCCGGTTTCTGGCTGGGTATCATTTTCCTGCTGCTGCTGGATACGGTAACCCCCCACCTGCACATGAATTCCCAAAAAGCGGAGGGTCCCAGAGCAAATCTGAAAAAAACTACCATGATGGTACTTGCCGTGACGCTTCACAACATACCCGAGGGTATGGCTGTAGGTGTGGTATATGCGGGATTTGCTTCCGGTAATGCTGCCATCACTGCAGGCGGTGCCCTGGCTCTGGCCATCGGTATAGCCATCCAGAACTTTCCCGAGGGAGCCATCATCTCCATGCCACTTCACGCTGAGGGCAAGAGCAAAGGCAGAGCCTTTGCAGACGGTGTCCTCTCCGGCGCTGTAGAGCCTTTGGGAGCAGCCCTGACTGTTTTGGCCGCAGGATTTGTCATACCTGCCATGCCTTATCTGCTGAGCTTCGCAGCCGGAGCCATGATGTATGTTGTTGTAGAGGAGCTGATCCCCGAGATGTCGGAGGGTGAACATTCAAATATAGGAGTGATAATGTTCGCTGCCGGCTTCACGCTTATGATGGCGCTCGACGTGGCCCTTGGATAAAAAAAACTGCTGTGCGCGGTAAGATGATTTTGCCATGTAAAAAACTGCTTGACATTTGCAAACTTGCGGCCAAAGCAGAAAGTACAGGCAGTAAATATAGCTTACGTTGCTCCTACACTGTAAATTCCACGCTTTCCGTACCTACTGTAAGCGTATACGTACCCTCTGACAGATCCAGAGCTTCTATATCAAGAGTCAGAGGGTCTCTCTTTGTGAGTATGTCCTTAAGAGATCCCCGGGCATAGACAGTTTCCCTGCCTTTATCGTCCACGGATATGATCATATATTCTAAATCGTCTGCATTCTCAGGAAGAGTCCCCTTCATCTCTATGATAAGCCTGCCTTCATCATAGGTCGCTTTCTCAAGCCCCGGTACGCCGGCCGCTGACTCTGATGCCATGTCTGATGATCCATCCTCAGCTTTCGCTGCTTCTGCAGATTCATATATAGGTTCTCCGGCAGATTCTGCTGTATCATATTCGCTCTGAGCCCCGGCGGACTCCGCTGTTTCATATTCACCCTGAGCTTCGGCGGAGTCCGCTGTATCATATCCGCTCTGAGCCTCGGCGGACTCCGCTGCCTCAAGATCAGCAGCCGAATCCACAGCTTCTTCAGGAGCCGGGTATTCCGCAGCGTCGGAAGCAGCCATTGGCGCATATCCGCTGCTGACTGTACGGATCACAACAGGCAGCGCGACGGCAATTGCCAGTATAGCCGCTGCCACACCGGGAATCGTGAAATAGAGTAGCCTCTTCATACTTGTCCTTTTCCTGACTGCTTTATCGCTCTTTCCAGGATCAGGCATTTCCTTAAGCTCATATGCTGCTTCATCTATGTACTTTTGGTCAAGCCCTGAGAGGGCGTTCATGAGATCGTTATTATTCACAGATCATAGCCCTCCTTTATAAGATATGTCTTAAGCCTGGCACGAAGTCTGAAAAGCAGTGATTTTACAGCGGATTCCGACATGGAAAGCCGAGCTGCTATCTCAGAGAGAGGATCCACGTAAAAGTATCTTCTGACAAAAACTATCCTGGCTTCCCTGTCTAGTCCGGCCAAAAAGCTGTTGATATGCTCGGAGAGCATAGACAGGTCCACTATGTCTTCCGTTGTCGAGGAGCCTGCTACCTCCAAAAGCTCCTCCAGCGCGAGAGCAGTCTGCCCCGCCCCGCGCTTTTGTGAATGAGCTTTACGATATAATGTCAGTGCATGATTTCTTGCGATGGCTGCCAGAAAAGAAGCCAGGATATCAGGGCGCTCCTCGGGCATGGAATTCCAGGCCGAGAGATAGGTATCATTGACACACTCCTCGGAATCCTCAGCGTTTTCAACGATATTCATTGCTATCTTCCGGCAATAAGCCCCGTATTTGACATTGGTTTCCGTTATGGCTTTTTCTTCTCTGGCCCAATAAAGGTCTATGATCTCATTATCCTGCATACCACCACCGGAAACTCCTCTTTGTATTCATCATTAAGCCCGGGCTTTGATGATCCGGAGTTTTCTATACTTCTACTCCCTCAGGAACACATGCCTGCAGTTTTTCTCTGGGTATCTCAAGAAAAACCTCTACCAGCTTTTCGTCCAGCTGGGTTCCGGCCACCTTTTTCATGATCTCGATGGCCTCCTCATGGGTTTTGGGCGCTTTGTAAGACCGCCGCATGGTTATAGCGGAATAGGTATCCGCCACAGCTATAACCTTGGCTGCAAAAGGGATATCCTCCCCCTTTACACCATAATATCCTTCTCCGTTTATACGTTCATGATGATATTCTATCCAGGGCAGTATCTCCCTGAGAGATATCAAAGGCTCTAGTATCTGCCTGCTGAGTTTCGGATGATTTCTCATGATCAGCCACTCATCCTTGGTCAGCGGACCCGGTTTATTCAGTATCTCTTCAGGTATGCCCAGTTTTCCCACATCGTGCATCAGGGCTCCAAATTCAAGGCTGACACGATTCAGCCCCTCTTTATCAGCTGCATCAAGCTGATCATACAATGCCATGGTAACATTCTGCACATATCTGCTGTGTCCCCGAAGATTCGGATCCCGGGCATCCACTACGCCTATTATGGTATTCGCGATATCAATAGCATTTTTCTTTACCGTCACGATAAGCCGGATCATAAGAGTCAGAACTATGGCCACAAAGATGCTTCCGCCGAAAAGCACTCCTCCCACCATGAGATCCGGTTTGCCCATCAATGCTATGAGAATATATCCTACAAGGAAGAAGATCAGCAGGGCGAATGCAATATTCTCCCATATATTATCCCTGCTGTTACCGGCGGAAAAGACATCCTGAGAGCCCCTGATGAAGTGAAAAAACCTTATTATATTAGTGATCATAATGATGATCCCGCATATGATCATCCCGTATACTATGACCGGCATCTATTCCCCTCTACAAAGCGTAGTTTCATATCTGACTTACTCTGTCGGATTCCGCCCGCCATTGCACTGCCCTTCACTTCTGTCCTGCTCGTCAGCACCCTTTTCTTCCGCTCCTGTGATCATCTATAGAGCAGGCATCAGGTGTCCCATATTCGATCAGCCCTGCATCTGCAGGATCTAATGAAATACTTCCATCCTCAAACACGAAAGCCGGTATCCCGACATCCTGGATCTCCTTGCTGTGATCGAAGGCGGGGCTCTTATCACGAAGTCTCATGAATTCGCTCATATTGCGGATATTCTCGCCGATGTTTATATACCTAAACTCATTTTCCCGTCCCCTGATCTGCTCATGGATATAATCACAGTATGGACAGGTAGGCATTCCATATATCTTTATCATAATGCTCCCCCTCTCATCTATAAACGCCGGATTTTTCTGACATCGTCTGTACTCATCTATAAACGCCAGTTTTATCTGATATCGTATATCGTCTTCATCCATATCTATTGTAAGTAATATTGCTCTTTTTGTCCTACAAAGTCAAACAGACCGTAAACCTGTCATTACATCATACGCTCCTATCCGGCAACCATCAGGATTAACCAGTATAAGTACCATGCTGAACTGATAACGACATGCATTTCTATTCAATTGTGCCGGGATGGATCCTATATTTGACGCATGATAAAATCCATCTGCAAACAGTAAAAGGAATTCCCTGTCGAATCAGATTACCAGGGAATCAAATGCAGCTAAGCGACATCGGATAAAGCAGCGCATGGTCATTCTGTCCAGTTTTCAATATGCAGATTATTTACTCTGGAGAATTCTTTCACGTTATTTGTCACAACGGTATACCCAAGAGACTGCGCATGACCTGCGATCATCATATCGAGAGGACCTATCGGCGTTCCTTTTTCCTCCAGATCAGCTCTGATCTTTCCGTAGCAATCAGCAGCCTCTACATTAAAGTCCAAAATCTCAATATTGGCCAAAAGCAGGGTCAGTGCCAATCTGTTCTTCTCTACAGCTACACTTTTTTCTACACCATGAACCAACTCCGCATATGTGACGGAAGATACACATACATCTTCAGGATCAACTTCCTGTAATTTCTGAAACACTTTCTCCGGCTTATGCTTTATAGCATAAATACAGATGTTGGTGTCAAGCATATACCTCATAGTTCTTCACGCTCCTGTACGGTATCCATGGCTCTTCCGTCAGCCATGAAATCGTCTGAGAACATATCAATTGCCCTCATGAATGAATCCCATTTATTCTGCTGAGGAAGCAAAATTACAATATCACCTATTTTATTCACCATAACCTCATCTGATGAAAACCGACATTCCTTAGGAAGTCTGATTGCCTGACTTCTTCCATTTTCAAAAACCTTTGCAGTCATCATATTGATCACCTTCCTTTCGTATATAGTATATACCACGGTATAGACCACAGTCAAAAAACCTCCCTGTGTGTCATAATAGATGTCAGTGAAGCGAATACCCGTTACACTATCTTGAATCCGGTACGTGAACTTCCTGTAGAAAGTTCACGAAAATAGGGAATGGCAAAACCACTACACTGCCCTGCCTCTACATCTCTCTGTGAAAATCTGATTTTCTTGATCATGTCCCATAGGTACAACCTCATGCCCTTTGTCCAGCTGGACTCGACCATGATTCTAATTCATCCGTATATCAGAAAAGGAGTCCTGAAAATCTCAGAACTCCCACCTTCCACTACTCGCTTCTGTCTCCGGTGCATGAGCATTCCGGTTCACAGATAAAGCCTTCTTCAGCTCCTCAGGAAACAAACCTTTATCATCCAAAATCCCTTTTCCAATGTCATTATTCCATATCACAAAAAGGATGGACATGAACTCGCTCCACTTAAGGCTACGTTTTCCATTCTCAGCAGCCTTAATCTTTGCAACGTCTACACCGGTCTTTTCCGCCAGAGCTTCCTGCGTCACATTGAGTTGATTCCTGATATCCGGCAGCTCCTCTGCCATCCTCTCCATCAACGCCTCTCTGTCCAATGACTTTAATCCGTCTAAAGCATCTGCTGGCATCTATACACCACCTATCTTAATCTTTTCCTTCAGAGAATCCGGATAAAGTCCAAGGTTATTCACTATATCCGTCGTTCTCATGTTGTAGTGGTACATAAAAAGCAAAGTCATGTACAGATCCCAGGAAACCTCCCGGCTTCCATTTTCCATCTGACGATATATACCTGTGGAAATTCCAAGCATCTCTGCAGTCTCTTCTACGGATAATCCTATCAGCATCCTAAGCGGTGCCAGATCTTTACTAAGCTCTGTAGTAAGCCACTTCACATCCACGTGCCCGTCATAGGGCGCATCCGGATGTATTCCCAGGAAAATGTTGTTCAGCACCTGCTCATCTGCCTTGCCATTCATATAGGTCTTCCGCAAACGTTCAAAATTAATATTCTCCATCCGAAACACGCTCATGATTCTTGTCAACCAGTTTTCCAAAGTCCGGGGATCCGCCTGCCCATCATCCTTGTTTCGGATCAAAGGCCTGCCCTTTAGCCGAAACTCGTCAATATAATCATTCAATATCGCCGGATAGCTTACCCTTCGGATCTGTTTCTTTCTTGGAATCTCTTCGATGATAATAACCGTCTTCTTCTCCCCATCCTCATCCTTTCTCGGATTCCGAACCCGATGAGCCGTCTCATGGATATATATCTCATTCCGCACTCCGTCCACATCATCGCTATTCAGGGCACATAGTTCTCCCGTTCGCATTCCGCAGAAAATGGACAGAAGCGCCGCCAGCATCTCCGGACAATGGTTATGCTTCGCCTTCAGACAGATCATCTCCAGCTCTGCCGTTGTCAGCTCCTCATAGGCAGTCCGATCCATCACGATCTTGGCTTTCTCGATGCCGGAAGCAGCTTTTGCATAATTGATGACATTGCTCATTACTGCCTTAACCACAAGAAGTCCACTATTAGTCAAGGATCTGCCACGCTTTTCTGCAAGCTCCGGGGCAATCTTGATAAAACGATTCACTTCAGCCTCTGTCACATCAGACATCGATGTTTTGGCATACTCGGGATATACATCACGCTCTAAGGCATCCAGATATCTGTCATAAGTTGTGGAAGCGATTGTTCCCTTTGCTTCCGCAAGATATTCCTCAGCTACCTGTTTAAAGGTTTTTCCTTCTATTGGAGATGAAGCCTCCGCAATTTCTCTTTTGGCATTTTCTACTTTTTCTCGCACTTCTACTTTGCTTTTTCCGTATACTGCCCTGTAAATCGCTTTACCGCTTTCATCACGACTCTCTATATAACGTGCCTCATAGCGTCCATCTTTTCTTTTGTATATGTTTTCTCCGGTTCGAGCCATATAACATAATCCTTACACATATAGTTTGCATTCTGTGTGAACGACATTCAGCCTATCTGCATTTTTAATGAAATAAAGGGTTTCCAATGTCTCCCCCATATAACCAATATAACGATCCGATCTCTCACTTCCTTTTGGATCAGACAACTCTTCTGTTCTTTCCAATATCGGAAAAAGCCACTCACAATACTCTCTAAGAACTGGCTTCTTAGCCAAAATAACATTGTAGTTATAGAGATACTGTTGCTCTAATACGTGTGGAAAATACTCGGCGTATTCTGGCTGTAATTCTTTTAGAGCAGTCAAAAGTGCATTCCAGTCAACATCCTTCAGATACCGCTCATGATGAGCATGGATGTTCGGTTCATATGGCATCGGATATGGTAAAACAACATCCACATCGTTATCCGGCAACCTCAATAAATCATCATCCGAAAAAACCAGCATCCTTCTATACTGTGCCAGCCCATAGTAATGTCCTTCATCTCCATTTTCTGAACCAACGAAACATAACTTGTTCTTCCATATCCAATAAAGTCCGGTTAATTCTGAATAATTCCCATTCTTTGAAGAGATATTCTCCCCTTTGTTATCGAGAAGATCTGCTATTTTCAGATCATAGTTTGATGCACCGACCTGTAACGGAAATACGTAATCTGGAAGCCCTGCTGGTTGCACCAAAGGTCTGTCCTTATGCGACTTTGCCATATATATTCTGACAAAAGGCTTGTTATATCCGACAGGCAACGCCGTAAGCGGCAGAAAGCGATTCAGCTTGATATGGAACATCTTCATCAGCTCCGACCATCTCTCAGAATTAAGCCTACGGTGATTGCGAAACCCATAATTTTCAAGCACTTCTTCTATTTCCGGCTGCACATTTTCTGGCGTGGCAATCAGAACTTGAATATTCCGTTTTTCATCAGCTGTCATATCTGCAGAAACAGAGGCTACCTCTCTCACTGGGATACTGCCAAGCACAGGTGCGTTATTACCCATAGCGGACACGAGAAAGCATGGGATCACACGTCTTGGATATAAAGATTTTAATGCTTCATAAGCTCCAAGTGCATAGCCTTGGGCTCCGAAAATAGCTAATTGCATACTATGTACCTCAAATAAATGTGATCAGGGTTCAAAACGAAACCCATGAAATATCTGCTCCTTTTTTTACCTCTTCCTTTATTACATCAATAATACTCCTTTGCATTTCATCCATAACTGCAAGTATTGCGAAAACCGGCTTGCCTTCTTCTGTTTTCTCTTTTAACACTTCCACTTTATAATTCCTTATTTTCTCCGGATTTCCAAACCTTGATGACACAAGAAAACCGTCAAATTCAACATCCGCCATCTCGAGAAAATTCATACATTCTACTCCGTGCTTTCCGGCACCATAAATATATACCTGTTTTCCATTCTCCTTCTCACGGGTAATCAGTTCCTTAATAGGGCTTATATATTTATAATTTATCAACCATTTTGGAAATATTGCTATTTTAAATGAATCCAAATATAGGTTCGGGAATACAATCTTAATCCATTTCCTATACCTGATTTGCAAAAAAATATCATAATATCCACCATACCGTCCTTCAATCAACTTATACTTACTAAGAAAGTATTTATCTATTGTATGTAGAATATTCCCCTTATTTGTATAAATATCAGGTAATACAGTAATTACTGACCCCCAACACTCTGTACAAATTCTAAGGGCTTCTTTTTCCCAGCTTAGTTTATCAAATTTATGGGTATCAACAAATTGGTCACGCGGGAATTCAAGTTCTACTACCTTGCATTTATCAACCTCGCTTATCCTTTCAAGATATAACCCCACATGTGAAAAGTTTATTGTTTTTCTTTGCAGGTATTTTCTTTTGTAAAAATCCCAATCAATATCTGATAGCATTGTATTACTTCTGATAATTGAAGCTCCCATTTTGCCCAATAACCAGGCATTACTAGATGCAAAAGCATCAATATCGGCATATGTTCTTATAGAATATCTATTCCCTTGCATTTTAAGGAAAATAAAATCCGGTTCTGACTGTAATATTTCAATTACATAATCAAAAGCCTCTTTTGTGAATATTGTGTGGTCATGTAATACCCATATATAATCATAAGATAAAGCGCATTTTTCATAGATCAGAAACACTTTCTCATTAGATGATATTTTGTCACTAAACCTTTCATATGAGATATTACTAAATCCTTCCTCCTGCTTACTTTCAATTATTTTTTCAGTTTGATTTTCAAGACTAGAATCAAAAACAACAATATGCACATTATCATTTGATGATAAAAAATGAATACATGCTAGTTGATTATCAATATCTATCGCTCGGTGATATGTGGGAATCGCAACTAATAATGTTTTCATAACCTTTTCCAATGGACTCAAGGTATAATCCCAATGACATCTTACTTTCCTCTATAATCTGATTATCAGAAGATAGTAAACTTATTCTTTTCCTCCAAAAGTCCTTCTCAAAATAGTTGTTATTTACATCAATATAAAAAAGAAAATCTTTACTATTTTTACACTCAACCAAATGGCAATCATACGTTTGCCCATCAACAATCAAAATTTTATCCCCAATTACCAATGGTTCCATGAAACTATATCCGGTTATACTTCGTATGCCATCAATTTCATCAAATTGTTTCCAGATTCTAAATTCACGCCTATGACTATCAAACATAAAGATATTCTTCTCGTATTGGACTGGAACAAGAAAAATACCGTAATCAGTCAGCAACGGTGGATAGAATAAATGAGTATCACCGCTAATTTCCTTGATTCCATATGTATTAATTGCATCGCCGAGGATTTGACAAACAACGTCGGCATTGTGACCTATGCCTGAAACCCACAGCCCCTCCTTGGCAGAACCAGATAACCCATATATTCCGTCTGTAAATGGGCCATCTACCGTTTTAATAGATGTCTCGAATGTATCAAGATTTAAGAGTAGAACAGCTTGCGCACATATAAGAGGACATGTTGCTATATTTTTTTTGATATAACAGCCTAAAGAAATATACCCTATATATTCTTTATCTATAAATCTATTAAGCTCCTCAACCCAACTATCAATTAATTCAATGCTAAAATCGATATTGCTGACTCTTAATATTCCAGGAAACGACAATCCCAAAAGAAAAAAATAATCACCATACACAAAACCAGAACAAAACTTAGCTTCATCAGGAACAAATTTATTATTAGATATGTTTTTATGGTTGGGCAAATCAATATGGATACAATCTTTAGAATTTATATTAAACAGCACAACATCTTCTGCTATTCTAGGTATCAGAAGTAACCATTCGCCATTATTCAAAATTTTATGATATAGTTGTCTTTCGCAATTAAGAATGTTCTTATCACTTACAACATAATTTTTGACACTACCATCCTTTAAATCGTAGCAACAAATGTAATTTCGACCATATGCCATGAACCAAACTCTCTCATTTTCAACTATGTAGCTGTATCCCGCTATTCTTTCACCATATTCCATATTTTACAAATCTCACTTTGTAAATAATGCCCTTATTACATCTTCACCCTGTCCTTTAACATTAATAAGTCGAACTCCAAATTGATCTGCTAAAATCTTAAATGTTTTTTCTGCCAAAAAACTTATATGCTCGTGAAAGCGAACAAACTCTTGATCGACACACCATCTTTCATTAGGAACCTCAATATAGAGAAAAGCTCCATCAGTCAACAAATGTACTAGTCTCTCAAAGTATCCTCTTATATCAGACACATGCTCTAAAACCTGATTGCACATTATTAAATCAGGCTTAAAGCTAAATAGCGCCGTATAATCATCAACCAGTTCAACGCCGCTTACAACCTCTGGGTTTGATATTTCATACACAATTCTACGTTTTGAACTCCACTCATCAGGAATAAACTGACCTTTATCACCTCCGAAATCTAGTACCATATTCCATTGAGCCATTTGTTTAGGATCAACGTAATTTGATATATAACGATAAATTGCATCCTTTCTACCATCTACATCCCGTGGATCAAATAAAGAGCTATTGAATTCCTTCGTATAATTTCGCTCAAACTTCTGTCTTTGCATCTGATATTCTTCATTACGATAACCCGAATATAACAAGGCCATTTCATCATCGGTAGGCCTATATTCCGAATAATAAACCCGGCAGTTGCTACAATAAATTAGAGAAGTTCCAAGTGCGGGGCTGAAATAAGGGGCAATCAGCCGATA
>CAMUZQ010000035.1 GCA_947165275.1 uncultured Lachnospiraceae bacterium
ATTGAGAATTCAGACTCAGTCTGAGAAGCTTGTTGATACGGTTGTGTTTCATTTTATATGGTTCACGCATATTTTTGGTGTTCTGTTTTCAGTTCAGCCTGAGAGGCAGCTGAGTCCCGGAGATCTCCTGAGATCCTGTAATTGGCCAACACGCCGGTGATTTGGTACAATGAAGAGAAAAAATGGGTAATCATTACTGTAGGAGGAGAGAATGAGAGAGAGCGGAATATTAATGCCGATATTTTCCTTGCCTTCAAGGTTCGGTATCGGAAGCTTTTCAAGAGAGGCATATGAGTTTGTTGATTTTCTTCACGGGGCGGCTCAGGGATTCTGGCAGATACTGCCGGTAGGACCTACCGGATACGGGAATTCTCCGTATCAGCCTTTCTCGGCCTTTGCAGGAAATCCGTATTTTATTTCAATAGAAACCCTGATAGAAGAGGGACTGCTTACCTGGGACGAGTGCAACAGCGTAGATTTCGGCAAGGATGAGACCAGAGTCGATTATGGCAGCATGTATGCAAACAGGGGCGGGCTTCTTAAGAAGGCCTGCGAAAGATTCATCGAAGCCGGTAAGGAGACAGAGGAATTAAAGAAATTCACAGAGCGTGAGAAGGACTGGCTTAAGGATTATGCTCTGTTTACTTCGATAAAGAAGAAAATGAACGGAGCTCCATGGTATGAGTGGGAGGATGATCTTAAGAAGCGGGATGCCGGCGCTCTGAAGAAAGCAGAACAAGAGCTTAAGGATGAAATAGATCTTGTATGCTTTGAGCAGTATGAATTTGATAAGCAGTGGCATAAGCTCAGAAAATATGCAAATGACAGGAATGTCAAGATCATCGGGGATCTGCCCTTCTACGTATCACTCGACAGTGCGGATTGCTGGTCGGATCCTGATGTTTTCCTGATGGATAAGGACCTGACTCCAAAGGTTGTGGCAGGCTGTGCCCCGGATGCTTTTTCCCGTACGGGCCAGCTTTGGGGCAATCCGATATATGACTGGGAGGCTCTTGAAAAAGACGGCTATAAATGGTGGGTCAAGAGGATAAAGCGTAATTATGATTTCTATGATGTGATCAGGATAGATCATTTCCATGGCTTCTGTGAATATTATGCCGTGCCCTATGGAGACAAAACGGCGGAAAACGGCAAGCTCTGCAAGGGACCGGGCATGTCTCTGTTTAATGCCCTTAAGGAGCAGATAGGGGAGCTCAGGATCATAGCAGAGGATCTGGGGACCAATACCCCTGAGAATGAGGCTCTGATCAGGGAATCGGGTTTCCCCGGAATGAAGGTGTTACAGTACGGATTCACCAGCTGGGATAGCTATTATGTAAACCACAGGCATATAAACAACTGTGTGGTATATACAGGAACCCATGACAATACTCCTACCAGAGCATGGGTGGAGGAGATAAACGAGGGTGAGCGTGATTTCTGCAGGAGATATATCAATTCCATGACCTCTGACTTCGGCCAGTTTACCTGGGATATCATAAGAGAGGCATACCGTTCAGTGGCTGATCTTATCATCATCCCGCTGCAGGATTATCTGTGCTTCGGACGGGAAGCAAGGATAAATACGCCCGGCACCTCGGAAGGCAACTGGGAGTGGAGGCTTCGTCCGAATTTCCTTTCACAGGATCTGAAAAACAGTATCAAAGGCCTGACGGAATTATACAGCCGTGTGCCTAAGGAAAAAAAGCAGGAATGACGGCTTTAACATGATCACAGCCGCCTTATGAAGGCGGCGGATCATGGAGAATATGCACTTATGCAGAGAATCAAGGGGATCATAAGTTCAATCAGGGATTTCTTTTGGAAGGTGTACGGGAGACTTCGCCGTAAACCGGGAAAAAGAGAACTGATCATAATGATATCAGCAGTGACCGCAGTCATAGTGGCGGTCGCTCTGTTCATCGTGTTTAAAACCGGCCGCAGGGATACGGCTGCGGCATTGAGCGGTAATGCGGTTTCCGCTGCGGATGAGAATAATGAAGGGACATCTGCAGGGGAGGATGACGCAGAGCCGGCGCCTGTAGTCGAGATGGCGACTGCCGGCACGAAGATAGAGTCTGCCGAGGAAACAACAGTACTGGCTAAAAAGGAAGGAGCAAAGGAAGGGTATCTCAACAGGTGCGTATTCCTGGGAGACTCCAGAACCGTCGCCATGGTAAACTACGGCTTTTTCAATGATGACGCTGCTCTGGCTCAGATCGGTATATCACATCCCTCCTTTGAGAAGAATACCTTTGTAAATAATGCGGGGAAGGAATACACCATGGGATCATATCTGAAATCCCATCAGGCTCCTGTCATTTATATTGCCCTGGGAGTAAACGGGATCAATGATCCCAGTGAGGAGCATTACAAGGAGACCTTTCTGACTCTTATAGATAAGATCGCCGATCTGGCGCCGAATTCCAATATAGTACTCATGGCCATAGGTCCCGTGGATGATAACGGGGCGTATAAAAAGACTGTCCAGAACGAATGGATAGATAAATACAATACTTTTCTGCTTGATACAGCAAAGGAGAAGCATATATTTTATCTTGATATCACGGAGATCCTGAAGGGAGATAACGGACAGGTGAAGCCTGAGTATGATGCAGGTGACGGACTGCATTATTCAAAAAGCGGATGCGAGGCCCTGTTTAATTATATAGTGGAGCATCCGGTGCCCGGTATCTCCGATGAGGGAGAATATACTGTGAAATATATCAAGCCTGATCCGAACAGGACAAAGGTGACTATGGATGACAGTTCGGGCATAGATGAGGATAAGCTCAAGGATCTCATGAAAATGATGAATGAAGCCACGCCGGCTCCTGCTGCGGAAAAGACAGCCGATCCGTCAGCTGATGCCCAGAGTATCCAGGAGCAGATCGCAAAGGAAGAGGAGCGCAAAAAACGGGAACAGGAGGAAGCCGAGAGAAGGGCTCAGGAGGAGGCCTCCCGGCAGGCTGAAGAAGCTGCCAGGGAGGAAAAGGAATCCCATTCGGATGAGGAAGCCTCAAAGGCGGAAGAAGAGAAAAAGGCCGAGGAAGCCAGCAGGGAAGAGGAAGCCAAAAAGGCTGAGGAGGCCCAAAAAGCGGAGGAAGCGAAAAAGGCCGAGGAGGCCAGCAAGGCGGAGGAAGCCAAAAAGGCAGAGGAAGCAGCCAGGGCTGAAGAGGCAAAAAAGGCCGAGGAAGCAGCCAAAGCAGAGGAGGCCCGTAAAGCAGAGGAAGCAGCCAGGGCCGAGGAGGCAAAAAGGGCAGAGGAAGCAGCCAAAGCCGAGGAAGCCAGCAAAGCGGAGGAAGCGCGTAAAGCAGAGGAGGAAGCCGCAAAGCAGGCGGAGGCAGAGGAGGCTGCACGACAGGCCGAGGAGGCCAAAAAGGCTGAGGAAGCAAGCAGGGCAGAGGAGGAGTCCAGCCAGCCGGCTGAGGAAGAGAAGCCTCAGGAGAGTGAGTCCTCCGGTGATTCAGGAGAGCAGGGCAGTGAAGGCGGGGAGTAGCCTGGTTTTTTGCAAAAGAAGAGAAATCTGTGATAATATAAAGCCCGTGAGTTCAGAAAAATAAGGGTATAGAGGTGCAGTATAACACCAGTATTCCAGGAGGATGTGCATGGGATTGGTTAAGACTAATGACAATTGCATAGGGTGTAACCGCTGTATAAAGGCATGCAGCAGCATGGGAGCCAATGTTGCTGTCGAGAGAGGAAGAGGCAATGTGATAGATGTCGATCCTTCAAGATGCATTGCCTGCGGAGCCTGTCTTGATGTGTGTGAGCACGGAGCAAGGGAGTATGAGGATGATGTGGACAGATTCTTTGAGGATCTGAAGAAGGGAGAGAAGATATCCGTTCTGATCGCTCCGGCCTTTCTGGCAAATTACCCGAATCAATATGAAAAGTACCTGGGAATGCTTAAAAAACTCGGAGTGAGACGCTTTGTCAGCGTATCCTTCGGAGCAGATATAACCACATGGGGATATATAAAGTATATTACTGAGAATAATTACTACGGGAGCATATCCCAGCCCTGTCCCGCGGTAGTCGGATATATCGAGAGATATACCCCGGAGCTGCTGCCTAAGCTGATGCCTGTACAGTCGCCGATGATGTGCGCTGCAATATATATGAAGAAGTACATGAAGGTGAATGACAGACTTGCATTTATCGGTCCGTGTATAGCAAAGAAGGATGAGATCGATGACCCGAACAATCACGGATATGTGTCATATAATCTGACCTTTTCCCATCTGGTTGACTATCTCGGAAAGAATCCGGTAAGCGGGGCGGCTCCGTATAAGGACGAGATAGAATACGGACTGGGTTCCATTTATCCCATGCCCGGAGGATTAAAGGAAAATGTATACTGGCTGCTTGGAGAGGATGCACTGGTGCGTCAGATGGAAGGTGAGCAGCATATGTATGAGTATCTTCAGAGGAATAAGGATTCGATCAAGTGCGGCAGGCTTCCGTATCTTTTCGTGGATGCCCTTAACTGCACAAACGGCTGTCTGTATGGCACGGGGACAGATGCAAGGGCTGATATGAATGAAGACGTATTCGCTGCCATACAGCGGATCAAGGCTGACAGCAAGAATGAATCAAAGAAATCGGCATGGGGAAGAGGACTGACCCCTGCAAAAAGGCTTGAAGCCCTGAACAGGCAGTTCAAGGATCTTAATCTGAATGACTTCGTCAGGAAGTATACCGACAGGAGCAGGGAGTGCTCATACAGGATACCCGGCGAGAGGGAGCTCAATGAAATATTTGAGAAGATGAAAAAAGATACGAAGGAGAAGCGCACCATAGACTGCGGCTGCTGCGGGTATGATTCCTGCCGTGATATGGCCATCGCGATTTATAACGGCTTTAATCATATTCATAACTGTGTTCATTATATCAGAGACCGCGCTTATGAAGAGAAGGATCATGCAGTAGCTCTGACGGAAGAGGTCAGGGCAGCCAATGAGGAGATGAGAAAAAAGAAGGCAGAGATAGGAGAAGGGATCAGTGAAAACTTTGATACCCTGAGAGAATCCATAAAGCAGATCGAGAAAGCAGGCAATGAGACTGCGGTATCCTCCGGAGGAATATCTGCAGAGATGTCGGAGGTTGATGCCTTTGCCGCTGAGCTCAAGAGTGTATTGGGCGTTATAGAGGGCTATCTTCAGAAGATGGAGCAGAATAATACCGATGTCATAGCCATATCATCCCAGACAAACCTGCTGGCATTGAATGCATCCATAGAGGCTGCGCGGGCAGGAGAAGCGGGCAGAGGCTTTGCTGTGGTCGCTGAGGAGATCAAAAAGCTTGCTGAGGATTCCAAGGCAACAGCGGATGACAGTAATAAGAATAATAATGATATCAAAAATACTGTGGAGCAGCTCATTTCGAAATCCGAAAAGCTGAGCGAGACTGTATCCAGGGTAAATGAAAAAACCGATGATCTGGAGACATCAGCCGGGGAGACAGCGTCGTCCATAGCAGTTATGAAGGATGTTGCTTCTCATGTGGAGGATTCCCTGAAACAGATCCTTGAGGACTGAGCAGGATGATATATGAGCATAGCCGAAGGAGGAAACATGAAAGAGACTGAAAAAATATTCGGGACAAAGCAGATAGCAGCAACAGCGATCCTGCTGGCTATCTGCATAGCCAGCCAGTTCTTCAAAAATCTGAGCATCTTTATCACAGGCCCGATAATCAATGCCTGTATTGTGCTTGCCGTAATGACGGTGAATCTGCCCTGTGCCCTGCTGCTCTGTGTGATAACTCCGGTCACGGCATATTTCATTGCCGCATCACCGGTCATGATGGCCGTACCGGGCATACTTCCGTTCATAATGCTGGGGAATGCCGTACTTGCCGTGGCTGCCCGTTTTCTGATCAGGCCGGCCTTAAAGCAGAAGGGAAAGATATTTTCCTCAAGGTCTGTCATCTTGGGCGTTTTGTCAGCAGCATTAAAAGGGATAGTTATGGGGCTGACCATATCACTGTGGCTGCTGCCCACATTCATACCGGCTGAGAGTCCGCTTTTCGCAAAGCTCGGGACCTTTCAGCTTACCTTCGGGCTGTTTCAGTTTATTACGGCTCTCATAGGAGTTGTTTATGCGTATATATTGCTGGTGCCATTAAGAAAAACAGCAGGTTATTGATCAGCAGATGAATTTTCAGGCAATATGTGTAGCAAATATAACAGGGATCGTACTGATCGTATCACTTCTGATTCAGTAAGTACATAACGTACAACAGTGTCCGTGTGGAGGACCGGATCACCTTGTGATAAATAAGTTCTTTGTGTTAATATAATCGATACAATTGCATAAAGCGTCAGGTGTCTGCAAACCGCATGCCGGGGAGCAGATGAAAAGGGAAGCAGGTGAGAATCCTGCACGATCTCGTCACCGTGTTTCGAAAGTCTGTTTCGATCGCCACTGGATGATACCGGGAAGGTGAAACAGACGATGCATCAGCTGGATCGATCAGCCGGGAGACCTGCCTGACGTGTACATGGATCATCCGGGCTACGAGGAATTAGCTGTACGAAGCTTCAAAGGGCAAATGTAATACTTGCCTTAATTGATGATGTTTTCCTCCTGCCTCAGGCAGGAGGTTTTTCTTTGCTTTCCTTGAGCATCCGGATATCTGAATGCAAAATCAAAATGAGGAGTGTATCAGAATGAAAAGAAAAGTGATGACAGCAGTACTGGCTTTTACTCTTGCAGTCTCCATGATTTCAGGCTGCAGCCGGCAGGAGGGGACACCGGCATCCGGGGTGTCTTCAGAGGCGGCGGAGGAGACATCGGAAGCAACTGAAGAGGCTTCGGAGGATATGTCGGAAGCAGCTGCGGAAGCTTCGGAGGAGATAGCAGAAGCAGCCGCGGAGACTTCAGAGGAGACATCAGAAGCAGCCGGGGTGTCTGAAAAGACAGCAGGGGAAAAGACAGACGGGAAGGTTCCGGCTGATGGTGAATACAGCGCCAGATTCACTACAGACAGCAATATGTTCAAGATCAACGAGGTCTATGATGACAGGGGAATACTCACGGTGAAGGATGGAAAGATGACGATTCATATCACTCTTCCTTCCAAAAATATCGTGAACCTTTTTCCCGGAACGGCAGAGGATGCCCAGAAGGACGGAGCAGAGCTGCTCGAGCCTACGACGGATACCGTCAGGTATGAGGATGGAACTGAGGAAGAGGTGAACGGATTTGATGTCCCGGTAGCTGCACTCGACGAGCCTTTTAAGCTTGCTCTCATCGGCACGAAGGGAAAATGGTATGACCACGAGGTAACCGTATCTGACGTGCAGAGCCTTGATGCTGCAGGGGGTGATGAGGATATGGAGGCTGCAAAAAAAACAGCGGAGCTCATAGATGCTGTTTATGTACAGAAATGGACTGAGGAAACAGATTCTCTCTGTGAGGAAGCAAGGAAGGCCTGGGACGGGCTTACAGATAAGCAGAAGGAGCTTGTAGAGGGTGAATTTGCAGACCCTGATTATTTCGGCGCAGATACAGGGGATGCTTCCAGAGATGATCCTCTTAATGCTGATGATATAGGGGAAAACGAGCTTTTGGTGGTAAGCTTCGGGACTTCCTTCAATGACAGCAGGACAGAGGATATAGGCGGTATCGAAAAGGCTCTTGCAGCAGCATATCCCGACTGGTCGGTAAGAAGAGCTTTTACATCCCAGATCATCATCAATCATATCTATGCCAGAGATGGAGAGAAGATCGATAATGTGGATCAGGCGCTGGAGAGGGCAGTTAAAAACAACGTAAAGAAGCTTGTCGTCCAGCCCACACACCTGATGCATGGCGCAGAATATGATGAGCTTTTGGAGACGCTTGACAGATACACCGGAAAGATAGAGAGCATCAAAACGGCTGAGCCGCTTCTCGGTGAAGTCGGAAAGGATGCCTCCGTGATCAATGAGGATAAGGAAAAGACAGCTGAAGCCATAACAAAAGCCGCGGTAGAGCAGGCCGGCTATGACGGCCTGGAGGCAGCGCGGGAGGATGGATGCGCCTTTGTATTCATGGGACACGGAACCTCCCATACGGCAAAGGTCACTTATTCCCAGATGCAGACACAGATGGATAAGCTTTCATACAGTAATGTCTTCATCGGTACAGTGGAAGGCCTCCCGGAGGAAACGGAGCTTGGCGCGGTGATCGATGCAGTCAAGGCTAAAGGATACACCAGGGTGATCCTTCGTCCTCTCATGGTAGTCGCAGGGGATCATGCAAACAACGATATGGCAGGAGATGATGAGGACAGCTGGAAGAGCGGCTTTGAAGGAGACGGTTCTTTTAAGAGTGTCGAATGCCAGATAGCAGGACTGGGAGAGATCCCTGCTGTGCAGGAGATCTATGTCACACATGCAGGTGATGTGATCAGGTGAGGGATCATACGGAATGATGATATTGATCCTGTTTCTTATTGCCGTATTTCTGACAGGATGCGGGGATATTTCAGACGGGGAATATGCCGCATCCGTGTCGCTTACCGGAGGGAGCGGTAAAGCTTATATAGAGAATCCCTGCAGGGTGGTAATAAAGGATGAAGAGACCAGGGCAGACATAGTCTGGAGCAGTCCGTATTACGACCGGATGATAGTGGAGGGTGAGACATATTATCCGGTGGATCAGGAAGGTAACTCTGAATTCATCATCCCCATAGAGCTTGACAGGGATATATATGTCCAGGCGGAAACCACAGCCATGAGTCAGCCCCACCTCATAGATTATCAGCTGAGATTCAGTATCATCGATGACAAAAAAGAAAATATATCCGGAAATAAGGGCGGGGATGAGGATGAAAAGGTGCTTCAAAGCAGCGGGGGCGGCAGCGGTGAAGAGCTTTTGAAGGATCCTCCGGTAATAGACGGGATAGATCATCTATCCACAGAGGTAAACGGATACGCCCGCTGCTTTGCCATTCACAGATACAGTGAAGGTTTTTCACTCATAGCAGTGGATGACGGCAGGAAATATCTTATAGTGCCGGAGGGGGCGGCTTTTATTCCGCAGACGGATGAGAGCATTACTGTGCTGCAAAGACCGCTGGACAGGATATACCTTGCCTCCTCGGGAGCTATGTGCCGGTTTGATGCCCTTGGAGAAACAGATTCGGTGATACTGTCGGGTATCAGGAAGGATGGCTGGTATATCGACTCTGCAAGATGGGCCATGGAAAACGGCACGATGGAGTACGGAGGTAAATACAGCGCGCCGGATTATGAAAAGATAATAATGAAGGATGTTGATCTTGCGATCGAAAACACGATGATCCTTCATACTCCGAAGGTGATGGACAAGCTTGCCGGGGCAGGTGTGCCTGTCTTTATAGACAGGAGCAGCTATGAGCCGGATCCTCTGGGAAGGCTTGAGTGGATAAGGGTCTACGGACTTTTGACGGACAGGGAAAATGAAGCTGCCGGGATCTTTAAGGAGCAGTCAGAGCTTGTCAATGCTTATGACGGCGCAGAGACATCAGGAAAGACTGTCGCGGTTTTTTCTATAAATTCCGGACATATGATCTCAACAAAGAAAAATAATGATTATTTTGTAAAGATGATCGAAGCAGCAGGGGGAAGGTACCTTGGACCTGAGGCGGCAGAGGACGGGAGTGCGTCATCCCAGATGAAGATAAGCGTAGAGAGCTTTTATGAATATGCCTCCGGGGCAGATATCATCATATATAACTCTACGATAGAGGAAGCTCCGGATTCACTCGAGGAGCTGATGGGCACGGACGAGGTCTTCAGGGATATCAAGGCTTTTAAGAACGGAGAAGTCTATTATACGGACAGATCCCTTTATCAGTTTGCCGGGGAAACAGGCACAATAATCGATAACCTGAGAGATATATTCTCCGGTGAAAAAGATGATACCAGGTTTATCCATAAGCTGAGATAGAGGGGAAACTTCGCAGCGGGCAGGCCCCCATGCCCATGATATTGGCAGCGCTGATAATGGATACACAGGCATGGGTGCATCCCATAATGCCACGCTGCTTTGCAGCGGGCAGGAAAAAGGAAAAAAAGGAAAAAAGGGCAGAAAAAAGGAAAGAAAAAAGGAAAGAAAAAGGGAAAGGTGGGGGATTGGCTTTAAATCTCATGATCCAGGGCACCATGTCGGGTGCCGGCAAAAGCATATTGACGGCAGGGATACTGAGAATGCTGAGTCAGGATGGCTACAGGGTCGCGCCCTTTAAGTCACAGAATATGGCTCTCAACTCCTATGCTGCTTCTGATGGAAAAGAGATGGGCAGAGCCCAGGTGGTCCAGGCCATAGCCTCGAAAACAGAGCCCTCTGTCGATATGAATCCGATCCTCCTTAAGCCTCTGGGTGATACAGCCTCACAGGTTATAGTAAATGGCCTTCCCATCGGCAATATGAAGGCCGCAGACTATTTCAGGATGAAAAAGCAGTTTATCCCGGATATCCTGGCTGCCTATGAAAGGCTGTCACAAAAGGCTGATATCATTGTGATCGAGGGCGCGGGAAGCCCGGTAGAGATCAATCTCAGAGAGAATGATATAGTGAATATGGGACTTGCCGGGATGGTGGACGCTCCGGTGCTTATCGCAGGGAATATCGATTTGGGAGGTGTTTTTGCACAGCTGCTGGGGACGGTGGAGCTTATGTCTGAGGAGGAGAGAGAAAGGGTTAAGGGATTTATCATAAATAAATTCAGGGGAGATGCAGCTCTGCTCAGGCCGGGTCTTGAGATGTTTTCAAAATATTGCAGTATCCCTTTTGCGGGGATAGTTCCCTATATGGAGATCGATATTGACGAGGAGGACAGCGTTTCTACAAGACTTGACAATAAAGGAGCCGGGATATCAAAGGATGCTCTTATAAATATAGCTGTGGTCAGACTGCCCTGTATCAGTAATTATTCTGATCTTGCTCCGCTGGAGAGGATATCCTTTGTAAGCCTGAGGTATGTGATCAGTGCTGAGGGATTACGGGATGCTGATGTGATAATACTCCCGGGAACAAAAAATACGATCAAGGATTTGGAATGGCTTGGCAGAAGCGGTATCAGTGACGGGATAGCAGAGGCTTACAGGGCGGGGAAGCTCATCACAGGAATCTGCGGCGGATTTCAGATGCTGGGCCTTGAGATAGATGACAGGGATGAGCAGGAAGCAGGAGGAAGGATCAGGGGACTGGGGCTCCTTCCTGTATCGACTTTTTTCGGACATGAAAAAAAGATAAGGCAGAGGGAGGGGACTGTTTCCGGACTGACAGGCGATTTTGAATGCCTTAACGGAGCAGAGCTCTCGGGATACGAGATACATATGGGGATCACAGGCGGGGACGAGAAGCTCATGTGCTTTTCCTGTGAAAATGTGCTCGGAACCTATATCCATGGTTTTTTTGACCGTGCGGATATCTGCAGGAGATTTTTAAGGATGGTATGTGACAGAAAGAGGATCACGATGCCTGAGCTTCAGATCGAAGATGCCCGGTGCTTCCTTGACAGAGAGCTGGACAGGCTTGCAGACATACTCAGAGAAAGCCTGGATCTTGAACTGATATATAAAGCAATAGGGATATAAATACATGAATATAAATTACATGCAGCCAGCCGACATAGAGCAGGAGAGCTTCAGGATCATCCGGAGGGAGCTGTCCGATGCGGGAAGGAGTCTTCCCGGGGATATTGAACCGACTGTTATCAGAGTGATACATACGACTGCAGATTTTGAATACGCAGATACAATGGTTTTTTCCGGGGGTGTGATAACCAGGGCAAAGGAAGCTCTCAGGAAAGGAGCCCATATAGTTACTGATACAAATATGGCGCTCTCCGGCATAAACAGAAAAATACTTGGCAGATACGGAGGAGAGGCGCACTGCTTTATGGCGGATGATGATGTTGCAAGGATCGCAAGGGAGAATAAGGTGACCAGGGCCTATGTGAGCATGAAAAAGTCAAAGGAGATAAAGGCTCCTCTGATCTATGCCATAGGAAATGCGCCCACAGCGCTCATAAAGCTTGCAGAAATGATAGATGAGGGCTTCAGGCCGGAGCTTGTGATAGGTGTGCCTGTGGGATTTGTAAATGTCGTGGAGGCAAAGGAGCTGATCATGAAAAGAGATGTCCCGTATATCATCAACAGGGGAAGAAAGGGCGGGAGCGGAGTGGCTGCCGCGATCTGCAATTCTCTTCTGTACAATATCTGACGAAAGGATTTTATTTATGAAAGATATTGAAGGGGAAAACGGACTGAGACACGGATTTACGACAGGAAGCTGTGCTGCAGTGACCTCAAAGGCCGCCCTTATCATGCTGCTCACCGGGGAGGATATCCATAATGCAGGCATAGTTACCCCTAAGGGTCCTGTATATAATGCTGAGATCCTCGATATAAAAAGATCAGGAGCTTCCGTAGGATGCTCTGTGATAAAGGATGGCGGCGATGATCCGGATATCACGGATGGATGCAGGATATATGCAACAGTCAGGTTTTCCTGTGAGCCGGGGATCAGGATCAGGGGAGGCGAGGGAGTCGGTACAGTCACGAAGCCGGGACTGGATCAGCCCGTAGGTGAAGCTGCCATAAACTCGGTTCCGAGAAAGATGATCAGGGATAATCTGGAGGAGGTCCTGGAGAGTTTTGGAAGGCAGGGCCAGGGGCTTGAAGTGACCATCAGTGTACCTGCCGGTAAGGAACTGGCAAAAAAGACCTTTAATCCAAGACTTGGGATAGAAGGCGGCATATCGATCCTCGGCACGACGGGGATAGTTGATCCCATGAGCGATGCTGCGGTCATCGATACCATCCGTGTACAGATAAGGGTGCAGAAAGCCCGGGGGAAGGAGGTGCTGCTTGTATCTCCCGGCAATTACGGTCTTGCCTTTTTAAAGCAGAATTATTCCATAGATGAAAACGATGCCGTGCTTTGTTCAAACTTTGTCTATGATACAGTGAAGGCAGCCCGGGAGGAGGGCTTTTCGAAGATGCTTTTTGTGGGACATCTGGGGAAGCTTGTCAAGGTGGCAGGCGGGATAAAAAACACTCATTCCTCATATGGCGACCGGAGGATGGAGATACTTTCGGAGCTTATTTCTGAATTTATTCCAGGAGATCCCGGAAAAGACATACAAAAAAGGATCCTGGACTGCGTGATGACTGATGAAGCGGTCCGGATCATTGATTCGGAGGGATTTGGAGACAAGGTGTTTCCGCTTCTTGCATCAAGGATAAAAAAGGTCATGGAGGATTTTTCCGGAGGGCAGATGAGTATAGAGACGATCGTTTTTTCAAATGATTACAAGGAGCTTGTACGTACGGACAGAAGTCTTGAATACCTTAGGCTCTGTTCGCGGAAAGATGCTTCGGAAGACTTATAAGAGAGGGAAAAATGGTTCATTTTGTCGGAGCAGGCCCGGGGGCTGTTGATCTTATAACAGTAAGGGGGAAAAAACTTATCGGGGAGGCGGATGTGATCATATATGCCGGATCCCTGGTAAATCCTGCGCTTTTGGAGTATGCCAAAAGGGATGCCGAGATATATGACAGCGCGAAGCTTACTCTTGAAGAAGTGACCGGCATCATGAAAAGCGCGTGCGCAGAGGGAAAAGAGGTTGTGAGACTCCATACGGGAGATCCCTCGATATATGGAGCTGTAAGGGAGCAGATGGATATCCTTGAGGAAGCGGGAGCAGATTATGATTCCACTCCGGGAGTGAGCTCCTTCTGCGCTGCAGCGGCTGCCCTTGATATGGAATATACACTGCCGGGGATCAGCCAGAGCGTCATCATCACCAGAATGGAGGGAAGGACTCCGGTGCCGGAAAAGGAATCTGTCGAGGCTCTCTCTGCCCATGGAGCTACAATGGTCTTTTTCCTGTCGGCGGGTGATACCGGAAGGCTCTCAGGCAGGCTTAAGGAAGCAGGGCTCTCTCCGGATACTCCCTGCGCGATAGTTTACAGGGCAAGCCGTGAGGATGAAAAAAAGCTCATATGCACCCTGGATACTCTCCAAAGGAGCGCCGAAGAAAACAATATCAGAAAAACGGCGCTCATCATCGTAGGTAAGGCTGTGCTTCAGTCAGGCTATGAGAGATCCAGATTGTATTCGCCTGATTTTTCCACCGGCTGCAGAAAAAAACGATAACTGATCTTCAGGATGATGAGTCATGCAGGAATTCTTTAAAAGACGCGGAGTAATCGTATTTATCATATTGATGCTGCTTCTTGCAGCAGCCTTTATAGTGAATATATGTGTCGGCAGCACGGATATAAGTCCGGCCGGGGTATTTCATATTCTTTTTTCAGGGCAGGGGGATCTTAAGGGTGAGAATATCATACTGCATATAAGGCTGCCGAGAGCTTTGCTGACCATGCTTCTGGGAGGGGGGCTCGCAACCTCCGGTTTTCTGCTTCAGACCTATTTTGCAAATCCCATAGCAGGACCCTACATCCTCGGGATCTCCTCGGGCGCGAAAATGGCTGTTGCGGTAGTTTTGGTATTTATCGTGGGAAGCACCGGAAGTTCATCCGGATTTCTGCTTATAGCTTCAGCATTTGCAGGAGCCCTTCTCTCAACAGGCTTCATTATCATGATATCCTCGAGGATAAAGAATATGGCTGCTCTGCTGGCAGCAGGCATAATGGTCGGATATATCTGCAGCGCCATTACCGATTTTCTCATAGCTTTTGCAGATGATGCCGATATCGTAAATCTCCACAGCTGGTCTCAGGGCAGCTTTTCCGGAGCAGATATGAAAAGTGTCACCTATTCCGCTGTGATAGTCATAGCGGCGTTTGTTATGACGATGTTTCTTTCCAAAAGCCTTGATGCATTAAGACTTGGAGAGACCTATGCCGGAAGTGTCGGGGTTGACGTGAAGAGCTGCAGATTACTCATAATACTCATCTCGAGCCTTCTGTCAGCCTGTGTCACGGCCTTTGCCGGACCGGTTTCCTTTATCGGGATCGCGGTCCCCTTTCTTATGAGACAGTCGCTTGGATCCTCCAGACCGGTATTGCTGATCCCTGCCTCCTTTCTTGCAGGCTCGGTCTTCTGTATGTTCAGTGATCTGCTGGCAAGGGTAATGTTTGCGCCGATGGAGATCAATATTTCAGCAGTGACCTCGCTTTTCGGGGCGCCGATAGTGATCTTCATGATCTTAAGGAGGAATAAAAAACATGAGGCTTGACCGGATCACAGCGGGCTATGGGAAGAATGTGATAATATCCGGAGTGGATGCAGTGATAGAAAAGGGGGAGATCATTTCCCTTATCGGTCCAAACGGCGGAGGAAAATCCACCCTTTTAAGGACGATATCAGGTAATATCAGGGCTCTGGGAGGAACCGTTTTTATAGGAGAGGATGATATAAAAAATATTCCCTTAAAGGAGCTTTCAAAGAGACTATCCATAGTCACTACCGAGCGTGTAAGACCTGAGCTTATGAGCTGTTATGATGTCGTTATGGCGGGAAGACTCCCTTATGCTACAGGCTTCGGTTTCTTTTCAAAGACAGACCGTGAGGCTGCAGACAGGGCTGTATCGCTTATGGGCATTACAGAGCTTAAGAACAAAAGGTTTGAGGTACTGAGTGACGGACAGAAGCAGCGGACACTTATTGCAAGGGCTGTCTGTCAGGATCCGGATTATCTTATCATGGATGAACCGACCTCCTTCCTGGACATCAGATACCAGATGGAGCTTATGGAGGTGCTCAGGGAGCTTTCATCAGAAGGCCTTACGATAATAATGTCCCTGCATGAGCCGGCTCTTGCGCTTGAGATATCATCAAGGCTGATCCTTGTGGAAAGCGACGGGAAAACCTCTGTATGCAGTCCGAAGGAGGCGCTGGAAAAAGGAAGGATCAAGGAGCTGTATCAGCTTACCGACAGGATGTATGAGAAGGTGGAAAAAAGTCTGAAAGGCTGAAGGTGATATGCATGGAAGCTGCTGAGGTGAAAAATTACAGGTTTATATGCTTTACCGATGCCGGAAGGTCTTTAATGATGAGCCTGGCTGAGGCATTGCATCAAAGAGAGGAAGGGTCCGGGATGGAGGCGCCGGGAAGCCGCAGGATCACGGATCTGAAGGCATGGACAGCGGAGGGTTTTAAGAAGGGAAACACCTTGATATTCATAGGAGCCATGGGTATCGCTGTGCGGAGCATCGCGCCCTTTATAAATGATAAGACCGTGGATCCGGCAGTCATCGTCATGGATGAAAAGGGGGCATTTGTGATCCCTGTTTTATCCGGCCACATCGGAGGGGCAGTGGAGACGGCAGGAGAGCTCGCCAGGATGACCGGCGGGGCTTTGGCAGTTACGACTGCAACTGATGTCGAGGGACTTTTTGCAGTAGATGTATTTGCTTCAAAGCACAATATGCACATCTCAGACATGAAAAAGGCAAAGGCTTTTTCCGCGGATATCCTGAGGGAGGGTTCCGCCGGATATTACCTTGACAGGACCCTCGGGGACTTTTTTGACCCGGCAGAGCTTCCTTCCGGGCTTTTTCCGGTAAAGGGGATGGAGGATGGTCCGGATCTTATAATCTCTCCGTTCATGATCCCGGGCGGGGGGCTTCAGCTTATCCCTGCATGCATAGTCATAGGGATAGGATGCAGAAAAGGCATGCAAAAGGATGCGCTGCTGGATTTTGTGAGGAGCTGTCTTGAGGAAGAGGGACTGTCAATGCATGCGGTATGCGCTGTCACATCTATAGATATCAAGGCAGGTGAGGCAGGGATAAGAGAGCTTGCAGATGAGCTGTCAGCTGAATTTGTGACCTTTTCAGGAAGGGAGCTCATGGAGCAGAAGGGGGATTTTTCATCCTCCGAATTTGTAAGATCCGTCACCGGCGCGGATAATGTCTGCGAACGTTCTGTCATGGCCTATGGCGCAGAGAAACTGATCATAAAAAAAACCGTCCGGAATGGGATGAGCTTTGCAGCAGGAGTAAAAACATATGAACAGAGGCATCGTATATGTGGTAGGGATCGGTCCGGGGAATATAAGGGATATGACGGCAGCTGCTGATAAGGCGCTTGAAGAAAGCAGGTATATAGCCGGTTATTCATTATACTGTGATCTCATAAGAGAGCATTTCAGCGATAAGGAGTATATAGAAACCCCGATGACGGGAGAGGAGAAAAGGGTAAGGCTTGCTTTTGAAAAGGCAGAGGAAGGCAATACGGTCTCTATAATATGCAGCGGAGATGCCGGAGTATATGGCATGGCCGGACTTGCCTGTGAGACAAGGGCATCATATAAGGATGTCAGCTTAAGGATAATACCGGGAGTTACTGCTGCTTTAAGCGGCGCTGCTCTCTTAGGGGCTCCTCTCATACATGATTTCTGCGTGATAAGCCTGAGCGACAGGCTGACACCCATGGAGACCATAGAAAAAAGACTGAGGCTTTCGGCAGAGGCGGATCTTTCCATAGTTCTATACAATCCGGAGAGCAAAAAGAGAAGAGGATATCTGAGCCATGCCTGCAGGATACTGTCTGAGATCATCGAGCCTTCAAGAGTATGCGGCATTGTAAGGAATATCGGACGGGAAGGTGAGAGCTGCGAGATCACAACCTTAGGAGAGCTGGGAGTTGCTGAGGCTGATATGTTTTCCACTGTCTTCATAGGAAATCATACCACAAGGATAATTGACGGGCTGATGGTAACTGCAAGAGGATATGAGAGTGAGCAGATCTGATCAGGATGAAAAAAACAGGATCCCCGGGATCATGATCGCAGCTGTCGGAAGCGGGAGCGGCAAGACTCTGATAACCTGCGCTCTTTTGCATATCCTTAAACAAAATAATATTAATCCGACATCCTTCAAGTGCGGGCCGGATTATATAGATCCTATGTTCCACAAAAAGATGCTGGGAGTACCGTCCAGAAACCTGGATGTCTTCCTTTCAGGAAGGGACGGCATCATGCAGGTGCTGAGAAAGGGAATGAGGGACTCTGATCTTGCGGTGATAGAGGGAGTAATGGGCTTTTTTGACGGGATCAGCGCCTCCTCATCCGAGGGCTCCTCCTGCGATATAGCCCGTATTACGGGGATCCCTGTCATACTGGTTGTAAACTGCAGGGGGATGAGCAGATCGATCATCCCCATTATCAAAGGCTTTGCAGGCTATGACGGGGGCTGCAGCATCAAGGGCGTCATATTAAATAATATATCAGATACGCTCTTTGATAAGATCAGGGAGGATGTGATAAGGGAAACAGGGCTTCCGGTGATCGCACATCTGCCTCATATGGAGGATGCGGTTTTCAGATCAAGGCATCTGGGACTTCTGATGCCGGATGAGATCACAGATATGCATGAAAGGACGGTCCGTGCCGCAGAGCAGCTGGATAAACGCCTTGATATAAAAAAACTGCTCCTCTTATGTACAGGGGATGCTTCTGTCATGCCGCCGGAGAACATCACGCCGGACGCCATCATGCCGGGCGACATGCCGAAGGAGGACATGCCGGAAAACATGCAGCCATACGCCATCACGACGGACGCCATTACGCCTGACGTTATGCCGCCAGACGCCATCCTGCGGGAGAGACAAAGGCCGGAGGTGAAAAGGGCCCGGTCCGGATCAGACAGAGCCGTAAGGATCGGAATAGCAAGGGACGAAGCCTTTTGCTTTTATTATGATGATAATATTGAGCTGATAAAAGAGCTTGGAGCTGAGATAGTTTTTTTCTCTCCTCTTACAGATGAGCATATACCCGATGTAACCGGACTGATCCTGGGCGGAGGCTATCCCGAGCTTTTTGCAGGGACTCTGTCTGAAAACATATCAATGCTTGAGAGCATAAGAAGGGCAGCCGCGGAGGGGATGCCGATCCTTGCAGAATGCGGAGGCTTTTTATATCTTCAGGAATATCTGGAGGATCCGGATAAAAATACATATCCCATGGCCGGTATTTTCAGGGGCAGGGCCTTCATGACAGACAGGCTCAGGCATTTCGGATATGTTGAGGTCATAGCAAAGGAGGATATGCCTTATCTTAAGGCGGGTGAGAAAATAAGAGGACACGAATTCCATTATTATGATACAACCGACAGCGGGGAGGTCTTTGAGATCAGGAAGCCCTACGGGGACAGATCCTGGAAGGGCTATAAGCTTGTGAACAATGCACTGGGAGGCTTTGCGCATCTTTATTATCCCTCAAAGCCGGATTTCATACGGAGGTTTCTTGAAAGAGGTAAAGACTAAAAAGGACATATCAGGGATCAGGATCGATCCCCCCGATAAGACTGCGGCAGAGAAGGCTAAGGCAGTATTTGACAGTATCGCAAAGCCTCTTGACGGGCTGGGTGACCTGGAGGGGATGATCTGCAGGATAGCCGGCATCATGCATACTGAGGATATAAATATCGGCAGGCGGGCTGCTGTCATCATGTGCGCCGACAACGGCATTGTAGAGGAGGGAGTATCACAGAGCGGGAAGGAGGTCACACTGGCAGTGGCCAGAGCTCTGGGCAAGGGGATAAGCTCTTCCTGTACTCTCGGAAGGGCAGCCCGGGTGGATGTGATCCCCGTAGATATCGGGATCGACTGCGATGAAAGGATACGGGGCGTCAGAGATCATAAGGTCGCAAAAGGAACCCGGAATTTCCTGAAGCAGCCTGCAATGACGGAAAAGGAGATGCTGAAGGCTCTTGAAACAGGTATAGAGATCACCCGGGAGCTGAAAAAGAGCGGCTACGATATGCTCATAACCGGTGAAATGGGAATAGGAAATACAACGACCTCCACAGCGGTCCTTGCGGCAGCTCTTGATCTGGACAGCGACGGGATAACGGGAAGAGGAGCGGGGATAGATGATGAGGGGCTTTCAAGGAAAAAGGAAGTGATAAGGGAGGCTCTCGGAAGATACCGTTTTAATGATGAGAAGGATGAGGCTGAGAGGGCTTTTAATATACTGAGGTCTGTGGGAGGACTTGATATCGCGGGACTTGCGGGTTTAGCCATCGGGGGAGCGCTCTGCAAAGTACCGGTGGTTCTTGACGGACTGATAAGTTCGGCAGCGGCGGTAATAGCCGATATGATGGTCCCGGGGGTCAGGGATTATCTTCTGCCTTCTCATGCAGGACGGGAAAAGGGCAATATGTCAGCCCTTTCATATCTGGGGCTTTCGCCTTATATTAACTGCAATATGGCGCTTGGAGAGGGAACAGGGGGGATACTGCTTTTTCCCCTGATAGATGCAGTATATGCTTTTTACAAAAATGCAGCCGGTTTCAGTGACTACAGCATGGACGAGTACAGGAGGCATTTCTGATGTTAATACTGATCATCGGAACCCCCGGCTGCGGAAAATCGGAAAAAGCAGAGGAGCTTTTGCTGAGGCTGTCTGAAGAAGGGGAGAGGATATATATCGCTACAATGATCCCATTTGGGCCGGAGGGTGAGGAGCGCATAAGAAAACACAGAAAAATGCGGGAGGGAAAAGGCTTTTTGACAGTAGAATGCCCCTGTGATGTGGGCAGGATAAAGGATATGATCCCTTATCTTCAGGATAAAAGCCTCCTTCTGGAATGCATGTCCAATCTCGCAGGCAATGAGATGCATGCAGATAAAAATGCAGATCTGAGCTATGATGAGCTTCTTGCAGGGATAGTCCGGGAAGTGACCCTTCTGGGCGATGCCTGCAGGGATCTTGTCATTGTATCCAACAGTTTCCCAAAGGAGGATGACAGCTATGACGAGGATACGAGGCTTTATGTGAGGCTTGTCGAAGATGTAAATGCGCTTTTGCGAGAAAGGGCAGATCAGGTATACGAATTGATCGAAGGGGAGTGGACAGCATATTGAGGATGATCAGAAGCATTATAGCCGCGTTTTCCATATATTCAAGGATCCCTATGCCGTCCTTTGACATGGATGAGGAGGATATGAAGCATGCCATCAGCGCTCTGCCTTTTACGGGAGCGGTCACAGGACTCCTGTCCTATGGAGCATACAAAGGTCTGATACTTATGGATATACCTCTTTTTCCGCTGATGCTCATTTTGTCGCTCATCCCCCTGATCATAACCGGGGGCTTTCATCTTGACGGCTTCATGGATGTAGAGGATGCTCTTGCCTCCTGCAGACCGAAGGAGAAAAAGCTTGAGATAATGAAGGATCCGCACATAGGCGCATTTGCTGTGATAGCTGCAGCTGTATACGGAATGATATGGGCAGCCTCTCTTTATATCCTTTTATCGAAGCCCTGTGACGGATATGTTTATATTTATATGTCATCCTTTTTTGTCATAAGAGCCCTGTGCGGGCTTACCTGCACGATGTTTGAAAAGGCAAAAAAGGAAGGGATGCTCCACAGCGAAACAGATGCTGCAGACAGCAGGGACAGGCTGATCCTTTTTGTTTTTTCTGTCTCCGGGCTGCTCCTTTTCATGTATTTTGACCTCATGGCGGGAGCCCTTTGCAGCGCTGCCCTGATCCTTTTTACATTTATATACAAAAGAAGATGTCAAAAGGAGTTCGGAGGTATTACAGGAGATACGGCGGGGTATTATATCTGTACAGGCGAGGCCCTGGTGCTCGTCTGCCTGTCGATAATAAAAACCGCTCTCATGCAGGTATTGTGATCTATGGATGAAGTATATCTGAAATATCATTTATTGGCCTTTTCTGCGGGATTTCTGATGGACCGGCTGGTCGGGGATCCTCATAGGCTCCCTCATCCGGTGAGGCTTATCGGCCGTATGATAGAAATGCTTGATCTGTGGCTGCTTGGTGATGTGGATAATAAAAAAAGAAATCCGGCTGCTGAATTTATCATGGGGATGATCCCCGGCATAACAGTTCCTTTACTTACTGCTGTGATAACAGGGCTCATATCATATGCTTCCTATCGCATACATCCCTTTACGGGAATTATCGTCGAGGCGGTCCTTACCTGCTATATCCTTGCTGCAAGGAGCTTAAGGGATGAGAGCATGAAGGTATATGATGCGCTGAAGACAGGGGATCTGAAGGGTGCGCGATACGCAGTATCCATGATAGTCGGAAGGGATACGGAGGCGCTCGATGAGGCCGGAGTCATAAGAGCAGCAGTTGAAACCGTGGCAGAGAATACCTCTGACGGGGTCGTGGCGCCCCTTATATATACCTTTATGGGCGGTCCTGTGCTGGGCTTTGTCTATAAAGCGATAAATACAATGGACTCGATGACAGGTTATCACAATGAGAGATATGAGTATTTCGGAAAGCTTCCTGCAGTAATGGATGATGCGGTAAATCTCATTCCTGCAAGGATCAGCGGTATCATTATGATATTTACAGCCTTCATTTCCGGTCCTGAATTCAGCGGCAGGGATGCTCTGAGGATCTTTATCAGAGACCGGTATAAGCATAAAAGTCCTAATTCCGCACAGACAGAGGCTGCATGCGCAGGGGCGCTTTTGATACGGCTCGGCGGGGATGCGGTATATTTTGGAAAAACAGTAAAAAAGCCTTACATAGGAAATGATATAAGAGCTGTGGAGGCAGAGGATATAAAGAAGGCATGTAAACTGATGTATGGCACGGCAGATATCTGCTTTATCCTGCTGGTTCTTGCAGGGATCATATCATGGTGGTGCCGGGCAGGTTGGGCATGAGGGGCTGTAATACAGGTGCCGCATTGCGCAGAAGGAGATAAAGGATGCTTCATGGAGGCGGGATATACGGACTGAAAACAGAATATGATTTCTCGGTGAACCTTAATCCGTATCCGACTCCCCTAAAGGTAAGAGAGGCGATAGCCGGTGCTGTCGCGGATGTATCCAGATACCCGGATATAGAACAGACGGCCTTCAGGGAGGCTGTAGCCTTATCTGAGAAGAATGGCCTTAAGGCTTCGAATATCATAGGAGGCAACGGGGCATCAGAGCTGCTTGTTGCTGTATTAAGATATCTTGCTCCGAAAAGAGCGCTTCTGCCTGTACCTTCATTTTACGGTTATATTCATTCCCTGAATATGCTGGAGGGCTGCGAGACAGAGGAATATCAGCTTTCGGAGGAAAGGGATTTTGAAATGGACGGGGGCTTTATTGACAGGATAACGGAGAGAACAGATACGGTCATTTTTGCCAGTCCCAATAATCCCACCGGCAGATGTACGGATGAGGGCATACTGGACAGGATAATGAGGAGATGCGCGGATACAGGTGCCTCTGTGATAATTGATGAATCCTTTTTGAAGCTGTCTGAGGGGAGCAGTGCCAAAAAGTATATCGGAAAGATCCCGGGGCTTTTTATCATCAGTTCCTATACAAAGCTTTTTTCGATCCCCGGGGTGCGTGTGGGATATGTGATCGCCGACGAGAGGGATACAGAGGGGCTGGGCAGGTTTTTACCGGAGTGGAATCTTTCCGTATTTGCTGATGCTGCAGGGAAGGCATGCGCCGGTGTCCTTATGGAGGATCATTTTATCAGAGCTTCGCTGGAAATGATAAAAGGAGGCAGGGAGCAGCTTACCGGAGCTCTTCGCTCATCCGGGATAAAGGTATATCCTTCGGATACTAATTTCATCCTGGTAAGGACTGAGAGAGAGCTGTACGGGGAGCTGCAAAAGCACGGGATCCTGATCCGCGACTGCCGGAATTTCAAAGGACTTGGAGAGGGATACTATCGTATAGCCGTCAAAAAACATGAGGATGATCTGATCAGTTTTCTGAGATTTGAGAGGGATCTGTGAGCGTGCCGAATCTTGCTCAGACAGGACTTTCCGCATCGATTGTGGCAGCGCTTGCTTCAAAGAATGATGTACCGATCAATCTTACATATACCGTAGGCGGAATAACAGATAAGCTGGTCATTCCCGCAGGATTCAATCTTCTGACATTACTGAATGCATACGGCGGAATTAATTTTGCAAAGCTGATCGCGGTATTTGGAGCAAGTGTTGTGTGATAATCGTAAAGAGCAGCATTTCGGGAAAATTTGAAAAAAAAACTGATTAAGGTGGAGTTTAAGCAGATTTTTTTGTATAATAATCAGGATAGGAGTCGGGGCTATAGTTCAGCTGGGAGAACGCTTGCATGGCATGCAAGAGGTCGTCGGTTCGAGTCCGATTAGCTCCACTTAAGATCATCATCTGACCCTGGCATCATCTGCTGTATGATGTCAGGGTCTGTGTTGATAGAGGAGCATGATACCGGAGGCTTTTGGCGGGGATAAGCTTATGGAGCTCAGACATATAAGATATTTCATGGCGGTAGCGGAGGAAATGAATTTTACGAGAGCGGCTGAGAAGCTTTCGATTGCCCAGCCTCCGCTTTCACGTCAGATAAAGGATCTGGAGGAGGAGCTTGGAGCCAGGCTCTTTGAGAGAAGCTCTCATTCCCTTCGTCTGACGGAGGAGGGGATATTATTCAAGCAATATGCCTCGAGGATACTCGAGCTCGAGAGCAGATCAAAGGATGACATAGCCGGGATGGCTGTGGGACTCAGAGGAAGGATAAGCATCGCCACGGTTGAGGGATACGGTCCTCATCTCCTTGCAGGATGGATCTCGGGCTTTCACGAAAAAAATCCTTACGTGCAATACGACCTCTGGACAGGGACCACAGATGAGATAGTGAACCGTATACATAAGGGCCTGTGTGACATGGCTGTTGTTATGGAGCCTTTTTCGGATCCGGATGTAAGCCTTATAAAGGTGCATTCCGAGCCCTGGGCTGCCATCATCCCGAAAAGCGACCCGCTGTCAAGGGTCAGGAGAAGATCAGTCAGGCCGGAGGAGCTTGCGGATAAGGAGCTCATCATTCCCTCCAGAGCATCGAGAAGGGCGGAATTTGCCAGCTGGATGCCGGATCCGGATAAGCCGCTTAATATAGTATGCAGAGTGGCGCATCTGATAAATGTCAGAGAGCTTGCAAGGGCAGGAGTAGGCATAGCCATATTCCCTCTGGCTGAGGGTGTTATGGAGGAGGATGACAGGATAGCGGTCAAGAGGATAGACCATCCCGATGCGGTTGCTTCCTATCTGCTTGTCTGGAGCAAAAACAGACCCATGACAAGGGCTGTGGAAGAGTTTCTTGAATATATTGAGCAGACATTGTGAGCTGCAGACAGCACCGGCATCCTTTGTCCTTGGGGGGACCGCTTGCGGTGGATTCCTTAGGAACTGTAACGAAATTGGTCCGTGACTGATCTTTAGGAAGTGAACAGAGAATGTCAGAGTATAAGCCAGCGTTTATAGAGGAAAAGATGAAGAAAGAGGAGGACGAATAATGGAAGAGAAGGAACCGACCGGAAATAAACCCGTAAAGAGCGGTATATCATGGATCGTTGTGATGATCATATGTCTGTCGCTTATAGTCTCTGCAGGACTGCTGGCTTTCGGACTGTCAAGATTCCACTCTGTGGAGAGCCATACGATAGGAGCCACCGGATCCGCAAGCGTTGATTTTGAGTCTGACCTTATCATATGGAGGGGATCCTTCGATACCCATGCATATACCACTGATATGGCTTTCAAGCAGATAAAGAAGGATGCTGCCAGTGTGAAGGATTACCTGATAGAGAAGGGGGTCAAGGAGGATGAGATCGTACTGAGCTCCATCACTGTTTCGCAGACTGAAAAGGATGTATACAACGAGCAGGGGGATTACAGATATTCTGAATTCGACGGCTATGATATGTCCCAGACGATCACCGTCACCTCAAATGATGTGGACAAGGTGGAGAAGATATCCAGGGATGTGACGGATCTTCTGGAATCCGGTATCGAATTTGATTCCGAAAGCCCGGAGTACTACTGCACCACCCTTGATGATGTGAAGCTTGATCTCATAGGAAAGGCCACGGAGAATGCAAGGGACAGGATCAATATAATAGCAAAGGTTGCGGGAGCCACTCCCGGCAAGCTGGTAAGATCCAATCTCGGAGTCTTCCAGATCACCGCATTGAATTCGGGAACCCAGGATTATACCTATGACGGGGCCTTTGACACGAGCTCCAGATGGAAGACCGCTTCCATCACGGTAAAGCTGGAATATGAGCTGAAGAATTAGAAATATTGAAAGGAACTGATAATATGAAAAGAGAGAATAAATTATTCAGATCATTTGCTGCGCTGATGACTGCGGGGCTGGTCATGGGGGCCTGCCTGACAGGAGGCAATACAGCATGTCTTGCGGCTGATAATGCCGAGAAGGCAGATCTCGGCGCCATAAGCGGCTTCGGAAAGAATTATACCGTCGATAAGGACGGGAAATTCGAGATGGATGGCGCAATGGTAAGCGCCGGATCCGTTTACAATATAACTGTAGACGGAGAGGCCATCCAGGCATGGAGCGGTAATTATAAAAGCAGGACATGGAAGGATAAGGAGCTTATAAAGCTTCTGAACGACCCGACAACCTTCTTCTACGAAAAGGTATCGGGGACTCCGGACAAGGCGGAGTTTACAAACAAGGTTGAGTTTGCAAGACCCAACGGAGAGACTCAGTAATATAAAAAGCCTGCGCGGTCCGCGCAGGCTTGCAAGCATCGGAAATGTTTCAAAAATCCAGCATTATCATATTAAATCTCATACTGATATCCACCCTCCTTTGCAATACCGGGGTCTACGGGGGGACTGCATCCTCAAACATGCTCTCCACCGGAAAAAGTGATACAGAGGCGGATACTTCCGGGGATGAGGTCAGCCTTATCATGGTCGGTGATGTACTCATGCACGACAGGGTCATAAGCTCCGGGCTGAAGGAGGACGGAACCTATGATTACAGTCATCTTTTTGAGCATGTAAAGGAGGAGACAGAGAAGGCGGATATTGCCATTGTAAATCAGGAGACTATCCTCGGCGGGGAGGAGCTGAGATATACCGGATATCCAAGCTTTAATTCACCCTTTGAGGTAGGGGACGCCGAGGCCGGAGCGGGTTTTGATGTCATACTTCAGGGAACCAATCATGCCCTTGACAGGAGCGCCGCGGGGATAGAGAGATGTCTCGGATTCTGGGATACGGCCCATCCCGGCATATATGTCCTTGGCATACATGACAGCGCGGAGGATCAGGATGAGCTTTGTATACTGGAATGCAAAGGTATCAGGATAGCCATACTTAATTATACCTACGGTACAAACGGCATACAGATGCCTAAGGGCAAGGGCTATCTGGTGGATTATCTTAGTGAAAAAAAGGTCCGGGAGGATATGGCACGGGCCGAAAGGGAGGCCGATATCACCATAGTCTGTCCGCACTGGGGGACGGAATACAGTCTCAAGGTGTCCTCCGAACAGAAGAAATGGACCGGGATATTCATGGACTGCGGAGCTGATCTGGTAATAGGGACACATCCTCATGTAATAGAACCGATGGAAACCCTGAAGGATGCTACGGGCCGGGAAATGCCTGTTTATTATTCCCTGGGAAATTTTGTCAATGCAACCTCCGGCAGGGGTGACGGCGTCATGAACCGGATGGTGGGCGGTATGAGGACGAAGAAGCTGCTGACCCAGGCGCTGACGGAGCTGCTGCAGAAAAAACAGGTCAATGAGATCACCGTGAAGGAGCTGACCGACCTGGCCGATATGAACCGCGGCACCTTCTATATGTACTACAGGGACATCTTCGACATGCTCGAAAAAATCGAGGACGAGCTGTTCCAGAAGCTGGACGTCATCGCCCAAACCCACGAGCACGGTGATCCCACGCAGCAGGTGAAGCCGATCCTGCTGGATCTGTTTCACTTCATTGAGGAAAACCAGGAGATGTGCCGCGTGCTGCTGAGCCCCAACGGCGATATGAACTTCCTGCACCGGCTGTACGAGGCCATCCGGGAGAGAAGCCTCGAAATCTGGAAGGATCAGATGGGCAGCCTCGGCGAGAAGGAGTTCGATTACCGCTACAGCTTTGTCATCTTCGGCTGCGCGGGGATGATCCGCGCCTGGGTCAACCGGAACTGTCAGGAAACGGACATGCAGA
>CAMUZQ010000036.1 GCA_947165275.1 uncultured Lachnospiraceae bacterium
ATCTGCCCTTGATCTGATATGAATTATACTAAAATGCGGTTTTTTATTGCAAACGGAAGGGTCAAAGAGCCCCCTTCCCCCTGACTCTGATGATCCCGATCAGCAGGACAGCCTCAATGATCAGGGCTGCTGCCGGTGTTTTCATAAATCCGGCGATCAGATATCCTATCGCACACACTACGGCAACAAGCGTTGCATAAGGAAGCTGTGTCTCGACATGACTGATATGATTGCAGTCTGCCCCGGTAGATGCCAGTATCGTTGTATCCGATATGGGCGAACAATGATCTCCGTACACAGAGCCTGCAAGAACTGCTCCGAGTGCAGGTATCAAAAGCCCCGCTGCTGCCTCCGTCTCACATATCATGGTAATGATCGGGATAAGCATTCCGAATGTTCCCCAGCTTGTGCCCATGGAAAAGCTCATCAGTGCAGCTACTACAAAGATCAGAAACGGTAATAATCCCATCGGAAGATCTGATCCGTTTAAGAACCCCGAAATAAACACGCCTGTTCCGATGAGCTGTCTGCAGACTCCACCAAGACTCCATGACAGGATCAGGATCAGCATAGGAGGTACAATATTTCCTATCCCGCCGACAATACACTCTATGAACTCTTTAGGCTTCATAAGTCTCCTCGGCAGGTACAGAAGGCCGGCGCATATAAGCCCCGCAAATGCCCCCAGTGAAAGACCCGCTGTAGGGTTATATCCGATTGCTTCAGAGAAGCTGACTCCCTCAAAGAAACCTCCTACATAAGCCATTCCAAGTATCGCGCAGATGATCAATACGACAACGGGAAGTACAAGATCTATCACATGCCCCCTGGTATCCTCCTGACCGGATCCGGTCTGTTCCCCGGGGATTCCGGTTTTTGCCTCTTCCTCTGCCTTTCTCATGGGACCAAAGTCCATGCCCGTAAAGCTTATGATAAACACCATCAGTATCGTCATCAGTGCATAGAAGTTGTATGGGATCGTAGACAAAAATATGTTAAATCCGTTCTTTTCATCTACCTCACTTGCAACAGCAACAGCCCAGCTGGATACCGGAGCTATTATACAGACCGGAGCTGCAGTGGCATCAATGATATAAGCCAGCTTTTCTCTCGAGATACGCAATCTGTCCGTGACAGGCCTCATAACAGTTCCTACAGTAAGACAATTGAAGCCGTCGTCTATAAAAATCAGAACACCCAGAAGTGAAGTGGCAAGGGCGGCTGACCTTTTGCTTTTCAGCTTTGAGCCTGCCCATCTTCCGTAAGCCTGGCTGCCTCCTGATCTTGATACAAGGCTGACAACAGCCCAAAGCAGCGCAAGAAAGATTATCATATATGAATTATCCGATATCTTGACGCTCATCATGTCAAAGATCATGGCTGCCGCAGAGAATACATTCCCATCACCGGCAAAAGCATATATGAGCATTCCTGAAGCAATACCTATAAACAGGGAAGAATAGACCTCCTTGGTTATAAGTGCCAGAACTATTGCAAGTACAGGCGGCAGGATTGACAGCCATCCCGTTTCGATCATGATAAAATCCATATACTAAGCTCTCCTCACTTTATCCTGGTTACATGTCCGACTTGACTTTTGCTCTATTGTATTTTGCGCAATATATTCTGTCAAGGCAAAGTCCTTCTTTAAATTAATACCGTTTTTCCGTCAGACATCCTCCAGTCCCTTATATCCGATCCGGATCATCTGCTCTCCTGCAGCCATGATCACAAACAGATACGGCGCGCATATATATTGCTGATAACAGAAAACATTATGAGCCATATATGCTGCAACTATCCCGGCTACGACCATGGCATACGGTACCCTGTGCCTCATTAAGCTGCATCTGATAATAGACGTGATGAATATACCCATATATGCAAGGCCTCCGTACACTCCGTAATTCACAAAGGCAGTCAGCCATTCATTATGGGCATTTGTCGCCACGGTATCTCCCCAAATGGGGGTCACATGAGCCTTCGTATAGTCGGACAACACATGATAAAACTGATCCGCCCCGGCCCCGAATATCGCTTTTAAGGGTTCTGCCTTTAACTCCATGAAATAGGAATTAACGGTGTCACGCCACATTGCTCCTCTCAGGTTTCCCCAATAATCATTGAATAAAAGATAATTATTCGTGCTTCTGTATTTCTCCGGCAAAACCTCCGTTGTATTGAGCACAATGTATATTATCATCAAAACCGTAACCACAAAAATCGTGAGCACAAAAATCCTTCCCACAGCTGAATACCGGCTGATATCAAAATCCGGGTCCTTCTTCTCCTTCCAGCCGATGAAAATATAGAGAACAGCGATAAATAATATCAGTCCCCATAAAGGGAACCCCTGGGACATGAAGATCGACAGTGGATCAAGTCCGATCATCCTGTCCTTAAATACAAGCTGCATAAACCCTGTCACTCTCCAGCTTAAGAGAATGATAAGAGCGGTCTCAAGAAAGCTCTTCATCCTTTTATTATCATCAAATGACCAGACAAAAATAAATGTAAGAAATATGAAAAGTCCCGCATATGCACTGTCAGTATTCTGTGTCACAAGCGATACCGAGCCTATAAAGAGATGAGCCGCTCCGGCCTTCCGGATCCTTGAGGAGCTGTCAAAATACCAGACAATAAAGGTACTCATACATACAAAAAGGATCATATAAGCAGAGAACCAGGACACCTGACCTATCGTGGAAATATAGCTTATCTTATCCTCTACCCCGTTATACAGATTAAAAATATCCGCGCCGAATCTCTGCAGTATCTCTATCAGGAATACAGGCGTAGTCGCCAACATAGCCGCATAAGTAATAAGCTCCAGTTCATATACATCAAAAAACCTTGATATGATAAAGTAGAGCAGGATAAGAAGAAACTGTGATGCAAGTCCCATGTTCCATGTCGGATATCCCCAGATAAGCTCATCCTTATGGGAAGAAACCATCGAAGATAATATAAGCGACGAAACATAGACGAGCACGGCCTTATCCGTGGCAGATAATCTGATCTCTTTAGTAAAACCTGTAAAAGTTTTCCCTGTATCACGTATATATATATAAGTGCCTGCGATTATCAGTATGGATGAAACGGGAATAAATGTGGGAACAGGAAGGCTCCCGAGCCTGAAAAAATAAGATATCCCGATCAGAAAATTATATTTGATGTGAGAAGTGCTGCCATACCCGCGACGGATCAGAAAAGGATAGATGCATATGAGAAGGAACAGGTAAATATCGATGACCCATCTTACCATCCTTAAACAGGAATTGGCCTGTCTGTATTCTGTTACCTGTTCCTTCTTAAGCTTCCTGCTCATAGTCTGTATTATTTCAATACATCCTCCGCTATCTTTTGCAGGGTATCAGCTGAATCCTGCAGAGCCTTCTCCTCCTCCGGACTCAGGGATATAGGTACTGTTCCCTCTACCCCGTCCCTGCCGACGATAGCAGGCATGCTGATGGCCACATCGGAAATGCCGTGATTATCATGCTGGATGCTTGATACCGGAAGTATGGACTTCTCATCACGTGTTATGGCTTCCAGTATCCGCTTGACCGACATGGCTATACCGTAATATGTTGCGCCCTTCTTCTCTATGATCTCATAGGCGCTGTTTTTTACATTATCTGCGATACGCTTCATTGAGGCAATATGATCGAAATGTCCCCTCATCTCGCAGAAATCATTGAGCGGGACCCCTGAAACATTTGCACTGGACCATACCGCGATCTCACTGTCGCCATGCTCACCTATAATGAAAGCATGCACTGATCTGCTGTCCACCGAAAGATGCTCACCGAGCAGATATTTAAGCCTGGCCGTATCCAGTACTGTACCTGAACCGAAAACACGGTTCTCGGGAAAGCCTGAAAACTTAAGGGCTGCCTGTGTGAGTATATCCACAGGATTCGCCACAATGAGCAGTATCCCGTCCTTATTGAACTCAGCTATCTGAGGGATCACGGAACTGAATATCCCGACATTCTTCTTTACAAGATCAAGCCTTGTCTCTCCCGGCTTCTGCCCTGCTCCTGCCGTGACCACAACTACCGCCGCATCAGCTATATCCTTATAATCCCCTGCATATATCTGCATAGGCTTTGCAAAGGGAAGTCCGTGGCTTATATCCAAAGCCTCTCCCTCTGCCTTGTCGCGGCTTACGTCAATAAGAACCATTTCAGAAAAAAGTCCGCTCTCCATGATCGCAAAGGCGGAAGCGGAACCGACAAAACCGCACCCTACCACTGCCACCTTACGTTCATTGACCGTACATCCCATATCGATACCTCCTTTTCTACTGCAGCATTAACTGAATATCAACATCAAATGCCTGCTCATCTTACAGCAGCTTCGCTACCCGTCAGCCACTAGCACCGGCGACCAACGACAACGCGGCATATGGAAATCAGACAAGCAATTAGTTCGAATAAGAACGTGTCAGGACACTAGTTTTGCAACTACCACGAATCTTCCGTTATCCTGCTCATAATCACAGGTAGACAGCGTGATAAGCCTGTCCCCCCACTCTGCATCCACTCCCGTATCATAGATGGAAAGAGCCTTCATATTCCTGACACCGGCCATGAAGTCCTTCTCATTATCCGGATCGATAAAATCATAATACCTGAATCCTATATCAGTATCAGTATATACCTTCGATTCGAAGGCAGCCAAAACCTGCCAGACGCCGGCCTCGTATATGCTGTTGAATCTGATATAGGGATGCTCCTTATAGAAGCTCTCGGATTTGTATTTGTCGAGATCGCCGAACATGGCTCCGCTCCTCATATGATGTCCATAGATGATAAGATTGGCCGTCGGCTTGATGACATCACACCGGTCATCGAGAAAAAGAGAGCCGTTCTTGTCCTCCTGCTGGTCAAAATTGTGATCAAGATAATAATTACTGTCCCCGTTAAGTGACTGCATCACAGGATAGTTTATCTTTGTATCATCTATTGTGATCCATCCGATGATATTCTGATTCTTATCCAGCAGGGGTTCAAAATCAGAGAGTACATAGAGTACTCTCTGAACATCCTCTTCCCCGTTTCCTTCCGGAGTCACTGCTCCGGCATCCTCTACAGGTTTGCCTCCGGGAACCGATGACTCGCTGCTTATCCTTGCAGACAGCGCCGATACATCGTTCTCGGTTCTTTTCATGTCATAATAATACCATCCCACATAGCCAAAACATGCCATGGCTATCAGGAAAAAAAAGACCCTTGCAATATTTCTTTTCATCTGAATCCCTTACTGTCCTCTCCCGGTACCGGCAGAGGATAAGCTTCAGGCATTATTGTATGTCTTCAGCTCGGAAACCATGGTGCTTATCTCGGTCATCAGTATCTGGAAATTACTGATAAGCTCAAGGTTCTTACTGCTGTTTTCCGTTGCCTCTCTTGTGGAAGCTGATATCTGCTCCGACGCGGCCGACAGGGTTGATACATTGTCAGCGATACCGTTATTTGCTCCGTTCAGCTTATCCACAAGCTCATTGATCTCTCTTGCATCACCGTCAAGCCTCGAGGCTCCGTCATATATGGCCGCAAGCTGCTCATTCGCCTGATTTGCAGCATCTCTCTGGCTTCCGGCGATCTCAACACTCTTATCTGCTTTATTCACAACCTCATCCGCTTCCATCGACAGACCGTCCAGCACAGAGGTTATCTTTTCGGTAGCCTCCTTTGTCTGCTCAGCAAGAGCCCTGATCTGATCCGCCACAACAGCGAATCCACGCCCTGACTCTCCGGCCCTGGCAGCTTCTATGGAAGCATTAAGCGCAAGAAGATTCGTCTGGGATGAGATCGTAAGGATAAGATCGTTGATCTCCCTGACCTCTGATGATTTATCCTTCAGGCTGAGAGCCGAGTTCTTCATCTGGGTACCGAAATCTATTGCCTGCACCGCATGATCTGTAAGCTTCTTAACGGCATCTGTTCCCTTCTCCGCAGCATTTTTCGTATCGGCGGAGCCCTCCATTATGGTACGCGACTTCTCGCCTGTATTGGTTATCATCTCCTGTATATCCTGTGTCCGGGAGGACTGTGAGCTTATGGCATCCTTATTTGCAGTCATACCCTCGTTAATTCCTGACAGAGTATCATTTATGCCCTCGGTCTCACCCATTATCTCATTTAAGGACTCCTCCGCCTTGACTATATCCTCATTGACTCCCTTTGCAACCTCCGACATGCGCGCGATGGCGATCTTGTTTCTTTCATTCTGAATGCTTATCTCTCCGAGAGTTGCCTCCAGCTTCTTCACATATTCCCTGATACCGTAGAACAGCGCTCCTGCTGCCGCCAGTATCAAGCCTCCAAGGATAACATCAAGTACAGGAAGTCTTATCCCTGCAGCATTGTTTATCATTATCCCCAATGCCGATACAGCCTGTATGGAAAACAGGACAAGAGCAGTCCTTTTATCATTCATTATTTTTTCGAGCAGCTTCATATCTCCCTCCAGATCTTCCTGATTGCGTTTTCTATAATAACGCAAAACCACCGGAGATGTCTACTATATTTTGTGTCCATTTTCAGGAAAACCACACAATATAGTATTATGTTACCCTCTACTGCTCCCTCCTGCCGGATATTCAGTTATTATCGGGGATTGAAAACTGTTTTCTGAGTTTCTCGTTGATCTCATCATAATTATCCGCTATATGTGGTCTGATACAGTTAATGCAGGATTTTATACCGTCTTTTATAACAAAATCCCCTCCGCATCCCTCTCCGAGCGGATACAGCGGACAATAACAGAAAAGGCAGTTGAACTCTGCCTCATCCACATTTTTATGACACGGAAAAAACTTACATCCGGTATTTCGAAAAAATCTGTGTGAATCCTTCATCCCACTGCTGTCATCTGACCGATCTCTCCATAGCCGGGACCACCTGTTCTTTCATCTTTTTCTCGATATTCCTTATGCAGACAAGACACATGGGAAGGATATATAAGATCCCGGCACACCATGCAGTCTGATCGCACCAGGTGATCGCGTCATACCTGTAGATCGGCACAAAGACAGATGCCATCACTATACGGGCTATCATTTCCATCGTACCGGAGAGTATCGTCCTCCCTGCAAAGCCCAGTCCCTGCGTCGTCATCCTGGAGACATTAAGTATGCCGAGAGCCCAGTAAAAAAGGCCAAGCCTTGCAAGATAAAGCCCAGCGGCATCCAGGACCTCTGCCTCCGAGGAATCAACAAAAAGCATGGACATATCTCTGCCGAAGAAAAACAGGACCGCTCCTATGGCCAGTCCGTAGCCAATCCCCATGGCGAGTCCTTCCCTGAATCCCTTCTTTATCCTGTCTATCTTTCCGGCTCCGTAATTCTGTCCCGCAAAGGTCGCCACCGCATTTGCCAGTGCATCGAAGGGACACATGGCAAGCTGTTTGATCTTCATACCTGCGGTGAATCCGGAAACATATACAGACCCGAGGCTGTTGTTGGCAGCCTGCATTACCATTGAGCCGATCGCGGTTATCGAAAACTGAAGCCCCATAGGGACAGCCATCATGATGAGTCTGATAAAATGCCCGCGGTCAAGTACACGGTCCTCTTTTCTGATATGCAGTATCTCAAACCTCCTGATTATCACTATGCCGCAGAGGATACCCGATACAGCCTGTGCTGTCACTGTCGCAACAGAAGCTCCGAGCACTCCCATATGCAGTATGACTATACAGAAAACATCCAGAACGATATTAAGTATCGTGGAAAACACAAGGAAAACAAAGGGCGTCCTGGAGTCACCGACCGCCCGGAGTATCGCTGAGAGGACGTTATACAGCATGGTGAAGGGTATCCCGAGAAATATCACAAACAGATAATCATAGGCTTCTTTATAAATATTATCCGGTGTATTCAGGAGATGCAGTATCTGAGGCGTAAGTATGGCTGTAGCCGTCGTCACTATGGCAGCTATGATCCCGGTAAGGATCAGCGAATGATAAACATATCTTCTCATATCGCCCATGTCCCTGGCTCCGAACCGCTGGGACACACAGATGCCGAATCCGGAGCATACCCCAAGACAAAAACCTATCACGAGAAACTGCACCGAGCTCGACACTCCGACTCCCGCCAGGGCATTTGAACCCAGAGTTCTGCCGACGATGGCGGCATCTGCCATATTGTACAGCTGCTGAAAAAGATTTCCCAGCAGAAGCGGCACTGCAAAAGAGACCATGAGCCCCAAAGGAGGGCCCACGGTCATATCCTTTACTTTACTGTTTCTCTTTCTGACGTCTTCTGTACTCAAAATATCACTTTATCACAATGTTTATGATCTTCCCGGGTACATAGATCTCTTTAACTGCAGTCTTCCCCTCCAGCTTATCCGCCAAGGCTTCCCTTGCGGCAGCCATAGCCTCATCCTTAGATGCATCAACGGCGATCTTCACTGTACCTCTGACCTTGCCGTTTATCTGCACACCGATCTCCTTCGTATCATCCTTTATTGCGCTCTTATCCGCCACGGGCCAGCTCTCATCAAATACTGATGTCTTATTTCCGAGCTCCTCCCATACCTCCGATGCTATATGCGGAGCAAAGGGAGCCAGAAGAAGCGCATAGGTTTCAAGTGTCTTTCTGTCAACGCCCTCCATCTTTGACAGTCTGTTATTGAATTCCATAAAGCCTGACACAACAGTATTCAGGGAGAAGGCTTCCAGTCTCTGGGTTATGGTGTCTATAAGCTGGTGCCTTGTCCTGATAAGCTCAGGAGTCTCGGCGACATCCCTGTCCTTATTATCCTGTACCATGTTCCAGAATCTGGACAGAAATCTGTAAACTCCGTCTATGCCCCTGTCATCCCACTCAGAATCAAGCTCCGGAGGACCTACAAAAAGCTCATAAAGTCTGAGGCTGTCACAGCCATAGTCACGTACAAGATCGTCGGGAGATACTACATTGCCCTTGGATTTGCTCATCTTGATCCCGTTCTTGCCGGTGATCATCCCCTGGTTGAAAAGCTTCTTAAAAGGCTCATCAAAACCGATGACACCTATATCATACAGGAACTTTGTCCAGAATCTCGAATAAAGTAGATGCAGTACCGCATGCTCGACTCCTCCGATATACATATCAACCGGCAGATACTTATCGGCCTTTTCCCTGGACACAAGCTCCTTGTCATTATCTACATCCACATACCGAAGGAAATACCAGGATGACCCTGCCCACTGAGGCATTGTATTGGTCTCTCTCTTCGCATCCTTTCCGCACTTCGGGCATTTGCAGTTAACCCAGGAATCTATGGCCGCAAGTGGCGATTCGCCCGTCCCTGTGGGTTCATAATGCTCAACCTCAGGAAGTGTCAGAGGAAGCTCCTCTTCAGGTACCAGCACATCACCGCATTCAGGACAATGTATGACAGGTATCGGCTCTCCCCAGTATCTCTGTCTTGAAAATACCCAGTCCCTTATCTTGAAATTCTTCTTTGCGCGTCCTATGCCCATTTTCTCAACGATATGGGGAGCTTCCTTTTTAAGCACGGCTGATTCCATGCCGTTCCACTCACCTGAGTTTATCATTGTGCCCGAAGCTTCTGTATAAGCCTCTGTCATATTTTCGATCTCTTTGCCGTCCTTAGCTATGACCTGGATCACGGGGATATCAAACTTGGTGGCAAATTCAAAGTCTCTGTCATCATGAGCAGGCACGCACATGATGGCTCCCGTACCGTAATCCGCAAGAACATAATCCGAAAGCCATATGGGTATGTTTTTCCCGTTCATGGGATTTACAGCATAGCTCCCGGTAAATACACCTGTCTTTTCCTTATTCTGCAGACGGTCAACATTACTCCTGTTCGCTGCATATTCTATATAGTCCTCAACCGCTTTACGGGTTTCATCCGTGGCAAGCGAAGCTGCAAGCGCATGCTCGGGAGCCAGCACCATGAAGGTGGCTCCGAAGAGAGTATCCGGCCTCGTTGTATAGACGGTTATCTTCTCTTCCCTCCCCTCTATGGGAAAATCAACCTCTGCGCCATAGGATCTTCCGATCCATTCCGTCTGCATCTTTTTGACCTTTTCGGGCCAGTCAAGCTTATCCAGATCATCAAGCAGTCTGTCTGCATAGGCTGTGATCTTCAGCATCCACTGCTTAAGATCCTTTTTCGTAACGGGTGAACCGCATCTCTCGCATTTGCCGTCCACAACCTCTTCGTTAGCAAGTCCCGTTTTACAGGAGGGGCACCAGTTTATGGGCATCTCCTTCTGATATGCAAGTCCCTTTTCATACAGCTTTTCAAAGATCCACTGTGTCCACCTGAAAAATCCCGGATCCGTCGTATTAAGCTCCATATCCCAGTCATATACGGCAGCTATCTGCTTTATCTGCTTCTTTATATTGGCAATATTCTCCGCTGTGGACTCTGCAGGCTGCTTCCCGGTCTTTATCGCATAGTTCTCAGCCGGAAGCCCGAAGGCATCCCAGCCCATGGGATGTATGACATAGTGTCCGTTCATCATCTTATATCTGCTCCATACGTCAGATATAACATAACCTCTCCAGTGTCCTACATGGAGACCGTTTCCGGATGGATAGGGAAACATATCCAGACAGTAGTACTTGGGCTTGCTGCCGTCATTTTGATTGACAGGGTGTTTCTCCCATTCCGCGGTCCATTTCTCTTCTATGGCATTATGGTCGTATGATCTTTTCATATCCGTGCTCCTTTAAATAACTTCATAATCTTTCCTATCTTATGCTTTCATAACTTTGTTGTCAATAAACCCTTCAGTCTGTTCCTGTCACATTCTTTTTTGAAAACAGACCGGAAAATATGATAATATATCTGAATAATCGTTTCACAATCCAGTATGTAAACAGCACTGGCAGCGGAGGGGGAGATCATGAATTCAGTTATTACGATCGGAAGACAGTTTGGTTCAGGCGGCAGGGAGATCGGCCAGATAGTAGCATCCCGTTTCGGTATCAAATGCTACGACAAGGAATTACTGGCACGTGCTGCCAAGGATTCAGGTCTGTGCGAGGAGGTCTTTGAGCATCATGATGAGATGCCGACAAACTCCTTCCTGTACAATCTGGTCATGGATACATATTCCTTTGGATACAACTCTTCAGCCTATGTCGATATGCCTGTAAGCCATAAGGTTTTCCTCGCCCAGTTCGATACGATAAAAAAGCTTGCCGATGAGGAGCCCTGCATAATAGTAGGACGATGCGCAGACTACGCTTTATCGGAAAGGGATAATGTCATCCGTCTCTTCATATCCGGCAATGAAAAAAACAAGACAGCCCGTGTGATGGAGAGATTCGGTCTTACCGAGTCACAGGCTCATGATATGTGTGTAAAGAAGGATAAGCAGCGCAAAAGCTATTATGATTATTATTCCTCTAAAAAATGGGGAAACGTAAACACCTACGACCTCTCGATCAATTCATCCGTGCTCGGACTTGAAGGCACTGCGGATCTCATAATCCAGTATGTGAATGATGTGGAGAAAGCAAGGCGCGGGCAAAGCTAGTACACCGAATAATAAATTTCTGGTACATTCACGCAGGATGATTGTTCATATGCAATGAAGCCGAATGAGGCAATGCGGGCATTGCCGATTGAGGATGAAGCAGCATATGGGCAATCAGACAAGCGAATGTGCCAGTTAATTAATATTCGGGGTACTAGTCCTGAGACAGGTTTCTGACTGCTTCGATGGCTTCCTCCGTGCTGGTGACATAGTGCATCGTGCTTGAAATGGAGGAATGTCCCATCAGCTTCTGCACCTTTTCCACATCCCCCGTTTTCATCAGCATATTCTCGGCAAATGTGGTCCTGAGCTTATGGGGCGTGATCCTGTCGGCCTTGTCAGGCACGGCGGTGAGCATGTATTTCTTTATCAGCTTCTCAACCGATCTTACACTTATGCGGTTTCCCGATCTGTTCAGGAAAACAGCCTCCTCCTTATCAGAGGGCTTGTATGAAGGTCTTCCGTTATCAAGATAATCGGATATTATCTCCTCTGCCCTGTCACTCATATATACGGTATCAAAATTGCCGCCCTTACGGAATACTCTTATCCCATGCTTATTGAAATTGATATCATTAAGATTCATTCCCACAAGCTCCGACACACGGATACCTGTATCCAGAAAGATAGTACAGATCGCTGTATCTCTCTTCGATGTCTTCATGTCATGAAACTTCTTCTGATTCGCTGTAAGCTTATCACCGGACTGTATCACTGAAAGAAGCTCCTGCTTTTCGTCCCGCTCCAGATAGACTATCTCCTTCTTTTTCACCCTGCCTCTTTTTATCAGCTCCACAGGATTGGATCTGATATATCTGTGGGAAGCAAGGTAATTAAAGAGCCTGTTGAGAGAGACCATGTAATGCATTATGGTGGTCTCGGAACAGACTGACTCCCCGGCATTGCTGTTTCTCTTTCTGGGCATCCTCAGATCATGCAGGAATTCGGCGATATCCACATCTGTCAGCATGCCCATGTCATCTGTTGTAATCATCCTGAGATCCTTTGATCCGAAATACGGATTGCTCTCCTTCAGAAACTCAAAGAAGGTCTTGAGCTGGGATGCGTATGAATAGAGAGTCATCCCTGAGAGATGATTCTCCTCCGACATAAAAAACTGGCGAACGAAGTTCGGCAGCTTCTTTGATATGGCATCTGCCTTAAGCCTGGCTTCATTTTCCTTCTGATCCTTATACTTCATTTCCGTCTCACCTTTTCAAGAATCTCATTAAAATATGCCGGTATCGGAGCGGTAACCTCTGTATACTCACCTGTCGCCGGACTCCTGAAGCCCAGAAAATAAGCATGCAGGGTCTGTCCGCAGGTTTTTATCTTTGCTTTTGCCGAGCCATACACCTCATCCCCCAGCAAAGGATGCCCGATATGGCTCATATGCACTCTTATCTGGTGAGTCCTTCCGGTCTCCAGTCTGCATTCGATATATGAAAAATCCTTAAAGCTCTCCAGCACCTCATAATGAGTCACCGCCCTTTTGCCTGCAGGATCCACCGCCATCCTTTTTCTGTCCCTCCGGTCTCTTCCCAAAGGCATATCCACGGTTCCCTTTTCCTCTGCAAACCTCCCGTGGACCACTGCCCTGTATCTTCTGTCGATACTGTGCAGCGCAAGCTGTCCTGCTATATCCCTGTGTGCCGTGTCATTCTTGCAGACTATGAGAGAGCCGGTCGTATCCTTATCTATCCTGTGTACTATCCCGGGCCGTAATACCCCGTTTATACCTGAAAGATCCCTGCAGTGATACATGAGCGCATTTACCAGAGTCCCGGAATAATGTCCCGCGGCAGGATGCACGACCATCCCCTTGGGTTTATTCACAACGATCACCGCCTCATCTTCATAAAGGATATCCAGCGGTATGTCCTCAGGCTCTATATCGGGGATCACGGACTTCGGAAGAGAAAAGCTTACGATATCCGAGGTCTCCAGTATATATGAAGCCTTCATCATACTGCCGTTAACGGTTACTCCGCCTTCCTTTATAACCCTTGAGATCCCTGATCTGGATATTTCCTCATAATATTCTGAAATCCCCTTATCCAGTCTGAAGCCTGCCAGCTCCTCAGGAACGATAAAGGAAAGCTCCTCATTTTCCTTCATCTGTCTTATCTTCCCCCTCAGGGATCATTGAAGAATGAACCTTTACCGTATTGGCCTTTTTCAGGTCAAGATCCTCGTCCTTATATATGAAAAGGAAAAGTATGACAAGCATTGCCGCAGATACGGTGACAAAAATATCCGCCACATTGAATATGGGAAAATCTATGTATATGAAATAAAGGAAATCTATAACATAATTAAGCGTTATCCTGTCATAAAGATTTCCTATTGCTCCGGCTCCCAGGATCACAAGGCATATCCTGAGCAGTCTGTATTTCATTGTCGCAGGAAGCATGATAAGGAAAAAGATGATGACGGCAATAAAAACGCCGCCGACCACAATGAACAGAGTCCTCATATCCTGAAGCATCCCGAAAGCGGCTCCCCTGTTCTCAAGATATCTCAATTCAAAAACCCCTGGTATGATCTTTACAGGATCGTTACCCTTTAAATATCTGACTGTAAGCACCTTTGTGAACCTGTCGACACAAAAAAGTGCTGCCATCACCAAAAGATCCGTAATAAGGAATATCACCCTTTTTTTCTTTCCCATTTCATACTTCCTTCATCTGTAATTGTGCGTGTCCGGTCCGAACAGCTATATCTTAAGCTGCAACAGGCTCTCTCTGATCTCGTCATCAGTCACGCCTGTATCTATATAAGCCTTTCCAACGTCCTTAAGCAGTACGAATCTTATCCTTCCGCCATCCATTTTTTTATCGGACCTGGTAAGTCTTATTATCTCCTCCACATCCGTATCCTCCGGAAGGGATATGGGCAGACCGAAGGGGACGAACATATCCCTGATCTCGTAATTCTCCTCGGTCGTGAGCATCTCTCTTTTATATGAGATATAACATGACGCTATGGTACCCAGTGCCACGCATTCACCGTGCTTCAGCTTAAAGCCCATATATTTCTCAATGGCATGGCCTATGGTATGTCCGAAATTCAAAAGAGCCCTGTCGCCCTTTTCCGTAGGATCCTTCTCTACCACATCGCGCTTTATCTCGCATGATCTTTTTATCATATGACAAAGGGCGCCGGTCTCTCTTTCATTTATCTCACTGAAATTATTAATGATCCATTCGTAGTAAGCTGCATCCCTGATAAGTCCGTGCTTTATGACCTCCCCCATTCCCGATGCAAACTCCCTGTCATCAAGGGTGGACAAGGCTGAAAGATTCATATAGACCAGCCGCGGCATATGAAAGGCTCCCACCATGTTTTTGAATTCATCAAGATCCACGCCTGTCTTTCCGCCTATGGAGGAGTCCGTACATGAAAGGAGGGTGGTGGGAAGCTGTACAAAATCGATCCCGCGCAGATAGGTAGCCGAAGCAAAACCGGCCACATCACCGACCACTCCCCCGCCCAGTGCTATCACCAGATCCTTTCTGTCAAATTCGTATCCTATAAGCTTCCTGTATATGTCCCTGACTGTATCAAGATTCTTATTCTCCTCACCGGCAGGGAACACGATGCTGTATACTTTATCAGATACCTTCCTCAAAGCCGCTGCAGCCTCTTCTCCGTATATGGGAAAAACATTGCTGTCAGATATGATACACAGCCTTCTGCCTTCAAAGCCGAGGGAGGAGACCGCTTCCGGAAGTCCGGAATAATCCTCCTCAAAGATGATATCATATCCGGTATCTGCACCTGTTCTTACATTTATGCTGTCCATCAGCCGACCCTTTCAAACATATTCGATAGCCATTGAAAACACCTTCATAGTAAAAGCTGCGGCCATACCGCAGCTTCAATCATCAGATATAGATTATCTATGTATTATTTCGCGATCCCGAAAAGATCTACCTGGCCGCCACCGCCCAATGCATCCTGAAGATCTCCTGAAATAGCCACGCTTCTGGGAGTAACAATGAATATATTCCTTGATATCTGCTGGAGATGTCCGTCAAGCGCCACATTTGCCCCGAAGGTTATATCCATTATCCTCTGTGCCGTATCAGTGGTGATACCTTCAAGATTAACTACTACTGTCCTGTTGTCAAGCAGTGTGTCTATTATAACCTGTCCGTCCTCAACTGAGGTGGGCTTTACAACACATACGCCCATTCCCTTTGAAAATGATGAAGATCTTCTGTCCGGCATCTGGGTGATCTTTGCGGATCTCCTCGGTCTGACCGGCTCCTCCTCTGCATCATAAGCTGATAACTCTCTCCCCCTTCTCCTGCTCCTGAGCTCTACGACCTCATCCTCATCGTCCATATAATCATCCTCATAATCATCCTCGTTAAATTTCATCGAGTTGAGGAATCTGTCCAAAACTCCCATCACTAAAACCCTCCCTGTTTCATGTGGTATTGTAATTTCTTGCGCCGAATACGCCGGTCCCAACCCTTATAAGCGTAGCTCCCTCTTCTACCGCCACCTGGTAATCACCGGTCATACCCATTGACATAATATCTACCCGACTATTATCCACTATATTATTCGTTATGTCAACAAATATTTTACGTAAATCAGCAAAATAGTGTCTATTTTGCTCAGGTTCCACAACATATGGGGCTATACACATCACGCCACGAACGTTAACATAAGGGAGTTTTGATATATTTACATAAAAATCCTTCACTTCTTCCTTAGCAATTCCGAATTTTGTTTCCTCATCTGCAATATTAACTTCTATGAGGATATCCTGTACCACTCCGGCCTTCTCTGCCCTCCTGTTTATCTCCTCTGCAAGCTCTGTATTATCAACGCTGTGGATAAGCTCCACCTTCCCCACAATATATTTGACCTTGTTTCTCTGCAGATGCCCTATCATATGCCAGTGGATGTCTCCGGGCATTTTTTCCATTTTATCGACAAGCTCCTGGACCTTATTTTCTCCGAAAACCCGTATGCCGGCATCATATGCTTCCATCAGATCAGATACCGGCTTGGTTTTGCTGACAGCGACGAGTGTCACCTCAGACCTGTCTCTCCCGGCCTTATCACAGGCTGCCTGTATATTTCTCTCTACGATATCAAGATTCTCTCTGATCATCCGTCTCCTTCCTTTCTGGTCTTCAGATCCGTATCCTTTACAAAATCACTGTCATTTACCCCGTCGCCATCCAGCACGATATAATCATATACCTGAAGGTCATACATCGATTCCGACTCTACTATTGAATATTCCTTATTTGAATTGATCACATTGATCTTGGTGAAATCAGCATAGCCTTTGTTCATATTATAAACCCCGGTAAGACTCTCCTTGCTGCTTACGGTATAGGTATCCGATGAATCCGGCCTGACCAGTACATCCCCGTTAGCAAATACCGAAGTGTCAATATAGAGCTCGTCATCTACCCGGTTGTAGATGTCGGCGCCTACATATTCCGTTGATTCGGTACCGTCCTCAAGATAGATCCTCCTCAAAAAGCCCGCTGTATCCCCTGCAGAGCTGTCTGTGGCAAATTCCGCAGGGATGATATAGAACTCCCTGTTCACTATAGCCGAATTAGGTACCTTAAGCCCTTTCACCTCATCCAGCACGAGCTCGATATCGACATATCTGTCCGTTGCAAAAGCGATCATGGAATCATTCAGATAGAGACAGCCGTAATCCCTGTCATCATTATTCACCACCTCCACCCTTGCCGTGGATTCATAATCATTCTTCAGGAACCTGACCTTTATCACATCATTGCTGCTGATGGATTCTCTGGTCGTTTCATCTATCGGGAAAACCACCTGCCAGTTTTCGCTGGTAACAAGCTTGTACGCCGGGTCACCCCCGGTAACAAGATCGCCGTCCACAAGCTGGTTTTTCTGATATCCGGCCTCGTCAAAGCACTCCTCGTTTACCTGGGATGCAGTCAGGTTTTCCATGCCGTCATAGTTATAGACGACTACACCGCTGTCAGGCGAATACCCCATATCCACAAGGTCACCGTAGGCATTTGAAGAGATAGACCGGAGATTTTCCAGGGCGCTTTGGTTTGCAAGCTTTCTTATGGTGCTTTCAATGGAATCCTGCATCCGGTATACATCATAAAAATATTTGTCATCATAGGTTGTGGCAAAGCCTGTCAGCTCTGTCCTGAGCTCCCCAAGGGCTTCATCCGACAGAACGGTATTTATGGCCGCCGAATCCTTGATCATCTCCGAAAGCACTCCGCTCTCGTCAATGGAATACACCAGTCCTCCGTTGCTTATATGCTCACTTTCGCCGGCGTAATAATTAATATATCCGTTATTGTTTGCAGAAACCACCTGCTCCGCGCGAAGCGCGATCCCGCGGTAGGTACTGTCTATCGCAAGAGAGCCCTCGGTCACCTCGTATCCTGAAAGCTGGGTCACATGCATGCCGGAATATATGATAAGGATAAGATATATCAGTATAGCTCCGAAGATAAGGGAGCCTGCGTTTATATAATGTTTTTTTACAGTCTGATTGTGATCTGCCATTAACTCCAAAAAGAATTAAAATATTTCAGCTAAAATCAGGGGCGGGAAATCCCGCCCCTTCTTTTTACCTTGCCTGATAGAATCCTTAAAGTGCCACTATTATTTTGTCGGCCATATCCTCGGGAAGCTGATCCCTTGTAACTGATATGCTGACCAGCACTGTCACACCATATTTTTCACTAAGCTTATCGATCTTTCTTAAAACCTCTATATAATCATCATCCTTGACATAAGCTGTTTTCAAAAAAGCATCGATATACAACTGCTCCAGATCGTGATCGGCAGATATGATCCCCGCCGTGAAACCGTAGAACTCATCTGAACTGGATATGGAATACTTGCTTACATCCACGAGCCTTATAGTGTTTTTGAGCTCCAGAATGTGAGACGAATCCTTATCTACAAATACGAGACTTCCCTTTGCGCTTTTGGCTGTCTCATTAGCCTTGTCAAGCAATACCTTGGTCTTGCCCTTTCCCTTTTCTCCCGTGATAAGCTGTATCATAGAGGAGCCCTCCTTATATAAAATGATGAAAACAGTATAACATAATCTTGGACCTTAAAACAACCTGTTATACTAGTACCCCGAATATTAATTAACTGGCACATTCGCTTGTCTGATTGCCCATATGCTGCTTCATCCTCAATCGGCAATGCCCGCATTGCCTCATTCGGCTTCATTGCATATGAACAATCATCCTGCGTGAATGTACCAGAAATTTATTATTCGGTGTACTAGCGACTGAGATCAGCGGTTACTATTCACAGCAAGATCGCGCATTTGCCGCGCGCTCATGCCCCGATACATTACAGAAGAGCAGCGATCAGAAGCCGAAATCCCGGCTTGCGGCCACGTGCTGCAGCTACAGCATTTCAAGCAGCGAGCTCGTCTTCTTGTACAGGGTTTCCACCCCCTCTGCCCTCATGACCACAGATATATACGAATTATCCGAAGCATCCTTCGCAAGCTGCACAAGGCAGGCCCCTGCCGCCTGGGTGGTCCCGGTCTTTCCGCCTATGACGGTCGCATTCTGAGGCGTCGGATATTTACCGTTCAGGAATCTGTTCGTCGCCTCACACTCAAAGGGAATATCCTCCCCCGAAGCGCCGTGATAAACGGTGGAATAATCACTCATACTGATTATTTCGATAAATTTGCCGTAGCTTATCGCCTTATTAAAGATCAGATACATATCATATGCGGTAGTATAATGATCGTCATCGTGAAGCCCCGAGGGATTGACAAAATGTGAATTCGTGGCTCCGAGCGCCAGAGCCTCCCTGTTCATCATCTCCGCAAATCCATCCAGGGAGCCGCCGACGTTCACGGCGATAAGATTGGCTACATCATTGGCCGAATATATCAAAAGTATATGAAGTGCCTGATCAAGAGTCATGGTATCCCCCGGCTTAAGCCTGATCTTCTGGACATCATTATCTGTCAGCACACAATTCTCATCGGCAACAAGAACCTGGTCCATATCACAGTTTTCCATGGCTATGACAGCAGTGAGCACCTTTGTCATGCTTGCGGGATAAAGTCTTTCGTATGGATTTTTACAATACAGTGTCTTCCTGCCCTTAAGATCAAAGAGCATCGCTGCCGCATATGAATCAGGTCCTTCGTCTATTTCATTTTCCGAAGTGGATTCCTCTCCGGGGATACAGAGATTTGCGGAAAAACCCTCAGCACACTCCCTTGTATCCTGGGACTCAAACCTGAAAGCGCTCTTCGTGCTGTCCTTATCATAAGGTATCCCGTAGGAATCATCACCGCAGCCGCAGACAGCAGCAGCGCAAATGACAAAAACAAACAGATCCTTTACTTTATTTATACATCTCACGCCACTCCATATCTCCTCTGTCCAGTGATTTGATCAGAAGCTCTGCTGTGGCGAGATTTGTTGCGAGCGGTATGTTGTGGATATCGCAAAGTCTCGCCAGATTCCTGTTTGACAGCTGTTCATGATCTCTCAGCGACTCCGGATCTCTCAAAAAAATAACAAGATCCAGCGCATTGGATTCGATCTGGGCTCCTATCTGCTGCTCACCGCCAAGATGCCCTGCAAGGCATTTATGCAGGGTAAGGTTCGTAGCCTCTTCGATAAGTCTCCCGGTAGTATCCGTTGCGTACAGATCATTTTTTGAAAGAATCCCCCGATAGGCTATACAGAAATTCTGCATCAGCTTCTTTTTTGCATCATGTGCAATCAATCCGATATTCAATACTGTGTACCCCTTCTGTTTATTCCCTTCCCCCGACAACAGATTATAACACACTATTCATCAAGATAAAAAGTCAGTGCCTTTACCTTTCTGCCGGATCCGCTCATGAGACCGACATTCAGCACCAGCCCGATCTCAGCAAGAAGACTGATGAGGGAAGTGGATCCATAGCTTATAAATGGAAGAGGCAGTCCGGTATTAGGCAGAAGCCCCGTGGCGACACCGATATTTGCAAAGGACTGAAAGCCGATGTGCGCCGCCACACCGGCACAGATCAGCGTTCCCGAAAGATCCGGCGCCTTTCTTCCCATATGAATGATAATGGCAGTGATTATCGCAAAAAGCAGGACCATAAGTATACAGCCTGCAAATCCAAGCTCCTCTCCTGCCACAGCCATTATGAAATCGGTCTGGGGCTCCGATATGAAATTTCCTTTTTTCACCGAGCCGACCTCGTTTGTCTTATAGCCCTTACCGGTAAGTCCTCCGCTTCCTATGGCTACAATGGAATTCTGCTGCTGATATCCTGCTGTATCCTGATATTTGTCCGGCTGAAGCCAGGCAAGTATCCTTGTCTGCTGATATGTCTCTATGATCTCCTGATTCGGCTGAAGCACAAGAAAGATGCCTATTATGACTACAGGGACAGCCACAGCCGCTATCCCGCCTATGATCCTGTATGAAAGTCCTCCCACATAGAGCATTGCGGCAAAGATCACAAGCACGACTATACTTGTTGAAAGATCCGGTTCATCCTGTATCAGATATACCGGTATCCCCACAAGCACGATCAGGGTGACGAGGACAGGGATAGAATTCAGCTTTTCTTCTCTTTTGGATATAAAGGCTGCGAGGAATAATATCAGAAGGATCTTGGCCGCCTCCGAGGGCTGTATCTGAATACCTGCGACCACAAGCCATCTTTTTGCATTATTGACACTCTCGCCGAAAAACTCCACGAGCAGCAGAAGTCCCACGGACAAGGCATAATATACCCATCCGAATTTCAGTATGAACCTGTAGCTGACAAACGATACCGCCAGCATGACACCTGCCCCCAGAAAAAAACCCTGTAGCTGGTGGCTCTGCACCGACTCCTTTGCGCTGCCGATAACTATGATGCCATAGACCGAAAGCGCCACTGACACGATCACTAAAAGGAAATTATAGTTTCTTATACTGTATCTGCTCATATCTTTTTAATCGAGGTATGCCTCTCCTCCTGATGTATCGGCAACTCCTGTGATGATGTCCTCCGTATCCTGCAGTCTGAAATAGTAGCTGATGATATCCTTGGTCGTGGACGCCGCATTTGCTGATGTATACCCGTATGCTATCCTGGTGGCTATGGCTATCTGCGGCCTGTCATAGGGAGCATAACAGATAAAAAGCGCATGGTTGGGCCTCGTCGTTGTCTGCTGTGCAGTCCCTGTCTTTCCTGCTATTATGACCGGAAAATCCTTAAAGGCTGAATAGGTCGATGCGGCCTCCATCATACCGAGATGGATCGAATCCCAGGTTGACTGCTCAACCTGCATCCTGTTTCTGATCCCCGGTGTATAATCCTCCAGAAGCTCTCCTCCGGAGGATGTAAGCTTATCAATGATACTGAGGTTATAGACCGTGCCGCTGTTTGCCACTGCGGTCACATATCTTGCAAGCTGTGTCGTGGTATAGTTATGCGTACCCTGTCCTATGGCGGATCGTACCGCGTCCATATCAGATACGTTCGGGGTATTCTCTGCGATCTCCACTCCGCTCTTATCTGTAAGACCGTAATTGTCACAATAATACCTCAGCTTCTCAATCCCCAGATCCGAGTTGTACAGACCGTTGGGACCTATGCTCAGTCTGTAGCCTACCTCATAGAAGAAATAGTTGCATGAGTTCTTGATCCCTCCCACGACATTCAGAGGGCCGTGCTTTCCGGGATATATCCAGCACCTCGGGCTTTTTGCATCCTGCTCGAGCTTTTCATATATACCCTCGCAGTTTATTATTTCTCCGGTGGTTATAACATGCTCCTCAAGCCCCGCCGTGGTTGATATTGGCTTAAAGGTGGAACCCGGAGCCGTCCTCTGCTGTGTGGCATTATTGTAAAGCGGCAGGGAAAGATCGTTGTTTATTTTATTGAAGTAATCCGCGTCAACCGAGTTTGCCATCATATTGTCATCAAAACCCGGATAAGTGACCATGGCAAGCACCTCACCGCTCCAGGGATCGGTGACCACAGAGGAGCCGGTGCAGGGATCAAGAGCAAGCTGGGCAGGAGTGATCTTCAGATCCTTTATACAGCCAGTCATAAGCTGGTAAGGGGTGATAAGACCGCTCTGAAGGCTCTCCATTTCATTATTCTCATTGTCCAGTATCCCCTGTTCAAAAAGGATCATGCATATCTGATATCCGGTGATCTGCCCATCCCTGACCAGATACTTGTACAGATCCTTGGAGAATTCGTTATCACGCGCAAGCTCGTCCATTATGAAGTCTACAAGATCATCATATACCTCCTGCGTATCCGAATACTCCTCATTATCGCTGGCTATGGAATTGACGGCAATATATCCCTTTGCTATGGCAGATCTCAGATAAGCCGAAAGCGAGATCTCTCCGTTCTGCCATTTAAGCTGGTCTTCATCTCCCACTGAAATGAGTGACGTATCAAAAACCCTGATATTATCATCCTGGAGCATCGAGACTATGTGTGTTTCATATTCCTGCATTTCCGGAGACAGATCATTATAAACAGTCTCCGCCTCGGTAAGCTCATAACGTATCTGTCCGAGAGTCGAATCGAGCTTATGCTCGAATATGCCCTGCACCTCCTTCTCATAGGGATAGGCTATATCCGACGCCATATGCGAAAGAGATATCACATTATTGTTTATCATTGCATAATACACATCATCTATAGGTATGACGATATCCGCCGAGGCTACATCCTCTCCTACATCCACAGATCTCATATTCCTTATCTTGGACACAACTATACCTGCGATCTTCTGTTCAAGTATCTTATATACGGCGCTCTGCAGATCCGAATCGATCGTCAGCGTAAGGTCGTTCCCCGCAACAGGCTCTATCCTCTTTCCGGTCTCCGTGATACGTCCCAGATTATCGACAAATATCTCCTGGCTTCCCTTGGTCCCCTGGAGTTCCTTTTCCATAACCTGCTCTATCCCGGCCTTGCCCACCATGTCATTGAGCTCATAATGATGAGGATATCTGTCCTCCGGATCGACCTCATTAAGCTGAGCCAGCTCTTCATCGGATATCTTTCCGGTATAGCCGAGGATATGGCTCATGGAAGGATCATCAATATAAACCCTTATGGTATCCTCTGCTATATCAACCCCCTGCAGGGTATCCTTGTTTTCCATTATCTCAGCCACGGTGTTTTCATTCACATCGGTGGCCACAGTCGACGACAGGTATTTCTGGTACGAATTTGAAAACATCGCCATCCTTATGCGCACGACCTTCAGAATCTGTGATTTGGTAAGTCCCGCCATTGGTTCAAAATCATACCTGCCGTCATCATTTAAGGTGTAAAGTCCCACACCGAACATTTTTTTTGCGCACAGATACTCCATCAGATCATCCGGAGTAGCATTTCTTTCCTTTATCTTAAGCTCATCCGTCCTCGTATGCCCGTAGCAGTCTGCAAGGAATCTCAAAAGAGCTGTCCCGCTGACCGTGTACTGGTAGTTGCCGTTTTCATCAAGTATGATGTCAAAATCCATGGAGTCCAGTGTGTCTCCGTTGCTCTCCACGATATCGATAATCGACAGGATCGTATTGTTGATATCCATGTCCCTTGTGGAATTGGCATCATAATTGTCCTCTATCGTGACCGAATATGCCAGCTTGTCTTCGGCAAGGATCACTCCGTTCCTGTCATATATGGTTCCTCTTGTGGCCTTGAGAGATTTCTCACGCTCGATCTTCAATGTGAAATTCTCCTGATACTCCTCTCCGTGAACGATCTGAAGCACAAAGAGTCTGTAAACCACCAGTATGGCCAGCATCATCAGAAAAACCCCCAGGATGAATATCCTTGAGGTAATAAGCCCTACCAGCTTGTCGCTGAGTTTTTTAAATAATTCCTTCATGCTCACTCATCCTCCTCGAAACGGCCCTCGATCCTCAAAAGGATCCATCTTACCGCCAGATAGATGAACAATGAAACTATGATCGTATATACAAGCTCGGGAAGCATCAGATGAAGGAAATAATATCCCAGATTGAATCTCGCTCTCAATAAGAAGCCGCTTAAATATGTCATTATCAGATATACGATATCTGAGATTGAAATGAATAAAAGCGGAAACTTGATATCATCCGGATAGAAGCCCCTGTTCGCGACTCCGTTCCCATAGCCTATAAGAAGAAAGATCAGAGCATTGACCCCCAGGACACTGCCGTAGAAGATGTCGATGAGCAGGCCGCTGACAAAGCCCACCACCATACCATCGCTCCTGCCTTCCATGAAGCCGAAGATACTGGTGATTATTATCATAAGGTTGGGAACTATCCCGGCAAATCCGGCATAATGAAATATGGTACTCTGAAGCAGAAAACAGACTATGACGGACAGCGCTTCAACGAGTCTTTTCATCCCACTCCGCCCTCTTCCTTCATCTGTGTGATGACAAGAACAACATCAATATGTTCAAAGTCAACGACAGGCGTCAGTGTTCCGGATTTTGTAAGATTGTTGGAGTCCTTTTCAATGGTGTTTATATATCCGATGGCTATGCCGGGAAGGTATCTGTCAGATATATTGCTTGTAACTATCTTGTCACCAACCGCCACCTCATCATCAGGATCGGACAGCTGCCCGAACTCTATGGTGCCGGATTTGATCGCTTCCAGATTCCCGTATACTATCAGATTATCGGAGGTATTGAGCATCCTTCCTGAAACATTGCTGTCATCATCGATAATGGATCTCACCTGCGCCCAGTTCGGACCGGTTTTTGTTACTATCCCTACAAGCCCCGCTCCGGCAATGACATTCATCCCCTCCTTGATCCCGTCATTCTCTCCCTTGTCTATGACAAATACAGAGTACCAGTTTCCGGGATCCTTCCCGGTAACTCTTGCACCTACCTTATCGTATTCTTCATATTCGGAATCCAGATCCAGAAGGGTACGCAGCTCGATAAGCTCAAAACGGTTCTGTATGAGCTTGTCATTTTCCTGGGTAAGCTCATCCAGCTGTGCCCTGAGAGCTTCATTCTCAGAGATCACCTCTCTCACCTGTCTCAGATCATCCGCCCTCTTGTTCGCATAGGCAGATATCTCAGTCAGGCCCTCCTTAAAGGGCATAAAGGTATAGCCCGCGATGCTGTTGAATACCGTGGGAACCACATCTGTTGTAAAAGTAAGGATCATCAGAAGGATAGATACTACCGTCAGTATCAGCAGAAGATATCCGGGAGGTATCTGTATCCCTCTTCTTCTGACTTTAACTCTTGCCATTTTACCTTATAAATTCCCACTGCGAGGCAGTGCGGCATAATGGGATACACCCATGTCCGTCCTTATATTCATGATGGAGCCTGTCAAAATGGCCATGGGTGTTACCTTAAACATCTTCTGACATGTCAGCAATGGAGTAGGCTACAGACCTGAAATTGGGATCCTTTATGATCCGTGCAAGACCATATGCCACACTCTCTTCAGGATTCTCCGCCTTATTGACCTTAAGCGACGTCCCCTTGACTATAAGCTCGTCAAGATGCGCCAGTGAAGCGGTACCTCCTGTGAGATATATGCCCTGCCTGTAGATATCGGCGGAAAGCTCGGGCGGCGTCCTTTCCAGTATCACCTTGATATTATCGACTATGACTCCTGCGGTTTCCGTAATGGTGATATCAATAAGGTCTGTAGGTATGGACCTCTCCACGGGAAGCCCGGTCACA
>CAMUZQ010000037.1 GCA_947165275.1 uncultured Lachnospiraceae bacterium
GATTGAGGGGTATGATGAACTAAGATTTATGAGGCTAGGCTGTCAAACTTCCGTGAATAATGCCGGCCCTGTTGAGAGCCAATACATATATGCGCTTTCTTATGTAACATAGCTGAGAAAAAACTTCAAGCTGAAAATATCTTGCCCCATCGAGCCAAAAACAAAAAAGTATGACTTCCTGCATGAAGAACCGGAAATGCATGCAAGAATCTATGCTGCCGAAGTATTTTATGATATAATATGAAAATATTCTGAGCCCGAAGGCACAGTCTCTACACAAACATTCATGAGCCGGAAACCCGGCCGATCGATCAAATTGCAGAGGAGAGGTATAATGGCGGATACACTGACACCGATTCAGAAGGATATACTCGGCGAAATAGCTAATATAACCATGGGAAATTCAGCTACTACGCTTTCCATGATGGTTCAGCACAAGGTTGACATAACTACACCAAAGGTCGATGTCATAAAAAGAAGCTCCGCTCTTGATGATTATGACAAAACATGCGTCTTTGTCAACATCCACTATGTAAAGGGAATAAGGGGCAATAACATCTTCATACTTAAGGAGCATGACGTACTTGTCATGACCGATCTCATGATGGGAGGCCCCGGGACCAATGTTTCAGGAGAGGTGGGCGAGCTGCAGAAGAGCGCCGTTTCCGAAGCCATGAATCAGATGATGGGCTCAGCTGCCACATCGATGTCGACCATGCTGAGGCGCCCTATCGACATCAGCACTCCCTCTGTTGAGACAATAGATGTAAACTCGGTCAAGGTTTTCGAAAAAATGTTTGATAATCCTGCCGATCTCTTTGTCAAGATCGCCTTCCGTATAGAGATAGAGCCAAAGATCATGGACAGCGTCATGGTTCAGCTCTATCCCCTTGAATTCGCCAGCGAGATGTGCGATATATTCACCGGAATATCAGGCTGACAGACCGGTATACGGCCTTAAAGGAAGCTTCTCAAGCACGGGAATCAATGCCGTAGAGAGGCATATTCCGATGATGCCCTGCGCTCCGTTAAAGGGTATATCCGCAATGGACTGGAGAGCTGCGGCCGCCAGTGTTACAGCTTCTCCTCCTGCATTGAAAACTGCCAGCATGATGATATTATAAACAAAGTATCCGGTCAACATAACTGATTCTCCTGCTATACCGGATATGATACTTCTAGCCGCAGGACTAAATCCTGTCCTTTTTCCGAGAGCTTCAAATACCAGCGCTGCAACAAAAGCCGTCGCAGTCTTTATTATGAAGGTTCCCGGCGCCCACGGAGCATATCCTCCCAGAAGATCGGAAAGCATGGATCCTGTCCCTGCCGCAAGTCCCCCGGTCAGAGGTCCCAAAAGGAAGCCCGACAAAAGCACAAAGCTGTCTCCGATATGAACATATCCCATAGCAGGCGTAGGTATCTTTATCACCATCGTAGCCACACAGGTCAAAGCTGCCAGCAATGCCGCAGCAACCATAACACGCGTATTTTTCAGATCCTTCATTTTTTCCTCCCTTCATCTGCCCCGACATCACACTCTGTAATGCTGAGTTTCATTCATGTTCAAAAAGTGTAACTGCATATACCGCGGAACGAATTTTAAATTGGCAATTAATTTCGTTCGCGAGTATAGTATAATCGTACAGGCAAAGAAAGGCAAGATTATTTTTAATTATTCCGAGAGGATTGGTATGAATAAATTCAAGGCAGCTATTTTCGATCTGGACGGAACAACCGCAGACACACTGGAGAATCTGGCATTTTGCGCAAACTCCGTAATATCGGAATTTGGGATAAGCCCTGTGGAGACCGGGCGATACAAGTACTTTGTCGGCGACGGCTCCAGGGTTCAGATGCAGCGTCTTCTTTCATATAGAGGCAGATATTCAGGTCCTGCTGACGAGGGATTTCTCGAGGAGGTATTCAAAAGATACCTTGATTTTCTTTCTGTGCACTGCGCCGACGGCGTGGTTCCCTACGAAGGGATGCCGGACCTGCTTAATGAACTCAACAGCATGAAGATAAAATGCGCAGTCTTTTCGAACAAGCCCCATCCTCAGGCCTGCAAGGTCATATCCTCTGTATATCCCGAAGGCACCTTCATGGATGTGCTCGGACAGAAGGACAGCTATCCCCGAAAGCCTGATCCCGCAGGAGCCCTTATGCTCACAGAGAAATTACAGGTCTCCCCCCGGGAATGCATATATGTCGGCGATACCAATACCGACATGAAGACCGGAAAGGCCGCGGGCATGTATACTATAGGTGTGCTCTGGGGCTTCCGCGAACGCGACGAGCTCGAAAAAGCAGGAGCCGACCTTATAGTGTCAGCTCCTGCCGATATACTGGATCTTTTCTGACAACGCTGTTGCTGCCGCGTCTCTCACCTGAACATCCTGTCCGACCTCATTTCATTCAGCCAGGCAACTGCCTCCCTGTAACCATCGCTGTCAAATTCAAAATCCCTTCGCTCAATCTCCTCTTCGGGTGTATTCTCATATGACAGCTTACCGAACCATACCTCCGCCCTGAGCTTCGGATCATCCGAACTGCGGTCCTCCTCACTTGAAAAAACCACGTTCCTTAAAGGCTCACGGGCCAGACGAAAGCGCATGCCCTCATCTGACCCGTAATATGCTTCACCATAGAAATAGTGCTTTATTCCGTACAGAGCCTGTTCAGTTATCATTATTCAAAGACTATATCCCCGAAATCATCCGAAGGCATGATGGCCACATAGGTCTTGCCAACGTTGATCTTGATCTCCTCACCGTTTTCATCATAGTACTTGGTAGGATAGGTATCATCCGTCTTCTTCCAGGAAACCTTTATGGCTTTGCCGTTTGTTACATACCAGCCCTGTCTGGTGTCCTTATCCTTATAATCACTGTCATTTGTATGTATGAACATATATCCGTGATCATCAAGCTTTTCGAGACGTCCTCCCTGAAGCAGAAGATTCTTGAAGCAGACCTGCTTGCTTCCGTTTCCTGCATCCGTCTCCGGACCTCCGTACTGATAGTAATAATATACTCCCTCATCCGCCTTGTATTCAAGCCAGGGCTTATTATGATGGAACGGGAGCGTCACCTTTGTCGCTGTCTGTGCACCTGAATACTGCTCAAGAGTATTGGGATTGCTTCTTGTGGCAAACTGATAATGCTCGCCTCTGTAATACTCATTATATTCCTTTGAGAACTTATGATTGGTTATTCCCTTGTCCACATCCCCCGTAAGGGCATACTCTGTAAATTCTCTGGGCTTGCCGTTGTTCACCCTGGAAAACTCACCCGATATCCTGTCCACGAAATCATTGGAATAGAACATATCATTGTAGAAAGGACCTCCGTCGTGGCAGAGGATGGCATTCCATTCGGTAAAGGTCTGCAGATTTGTAGGTCTGGTGCTTCTGATGGAGCCGATCTGTTTGACCTTTCCCCAGTCCTTGAACATAGCCATGAACCTGGTCACTCCGTCATTCTGCGTACTGTTCATTATCTCATAAATAACATCTGCTTCCGTCACCCCGAAATGAGGCAGCGCAGTCTTCTCATCATCTATCATGACTGCTATGGGTCTCTGATTCTCAAGTGCCTTATCGATCCATTCACCCGTGAGCGGATTGGCAACCATCCCTTCCGGAGGAACATCCGATTCCTCTTCCACGGGAGTCTCCTCCACCGCAGCAGCGGGCGCCGTTTCCTGGATCACCATTGCCGGAGCTGACGGTGCCTCTGAAGCCTCCGTCGCATCTTCCTCATCCTTGGAACCGCATGCTGTAAACAACAGCGCCGCCGTAAGGCCAAGGACCATCAAAATAGTTTTTTTCTTCATTGTCGATCTCCTGTAATCATTATGACTGTTTTCATTACTTCACAAAGGAAAAGCTTATCAGATAAAAAACAACAGCCAGACCACTTATCAGTATGACCATTGCTGTTTTCGTTTCTGTGCATCTTATGATCACACTGAAACACACAAAAGGTATACTACTATTATAATGTGCTTTTGTCAAAGCATATTGCAGATCGTTTTTCCCGGCTTCCTTAAGATATCCTTTCTGCTTTTATCCTCATTTGTCCCTCAAAGCCTTCATTTTCTTTTTATTCTCATACATAGTCTGATCTGCCCTCTTGAACACATTGTCTATGTTGTGATCGATACCGGGATCAAAGATTGCCATGCCGGCTGCCGCCGAGATCCGCTCCCACACCGGCAGACTGTCATCCGCGGACGTCTTGCCTATCATATCCTGAAGCTCCTTAAATCTTTCCTCTCGATGAATGAAATCATCATTCTCGAGTATGACAACAAATTCATCCCCTCCGATCCGGAAAACAGGCGAGTGAACAAAGATATTACAGACCATATCACAGAGGAGCTTTATGGACACATTCCCCTTATCATGTCCATAGGTATCATTTATCCGTTTCAGGAAGTTAAGGTCTATCATAATGATGCCGAAATCTGTAAATCCGTCAGCTAGCCTATAGTCAATGTCCTTGCACATCCCGTCATAGGCGAGCTTGTTTCTCACACCGGTCAGAGCATCCATTGTTGCCATGGCCGAGGCTGTAGCCGCTTCGTTCTGGGCTTCGTCCAGAGCCCTGTAGGTATCTAAAAGCTCATTGACGTGCTTATCTATGTTTTCTATCATATCCGCCGTCTGATATGCTAATTCCTCAAGCTCGGTATTTCCATTTATATGATCCCTTATGACACCTGACATCGCGGGGTTCTGTGTGTCAGAAAACTCCTTGACACACTCTGTGAGGCCTATGATCTTTTTCAGGTGGATCAAATACAGGAGAAGAAGCAGCAGAGCCACGCATAGCAGCATCAAAAGCATGATCCTGACCGTAAGTTCGATGGAATTCTTCAGTATATTTTCGTTTACAGCTTCAAACTGGATATCAGCATTTATCAGGCCGACCTTCTTCCTGTTGATGACCAGAGGATCATAATAGATATATACATGCCCCCATTCATTGTCTACCATCTGGAACTCACCCTGTTTGCCCGTGGACCATGTATTCCATTCTATAGCAAACTTGTCCGGATCGTTCGCGACGTTATCGCCCAGCATCATGTGTTCAGGGTCGTCCTCTCTCGGAGCACGCTCCACATCGATGACATATAAAACCTCGTGGGTTGTTTCATCGGGTATCGTAAAGTAGAGATACATGATGTTCATGCTCTTTCTTGCATCCTCAAAGACGGAGAGCCAGTACTCATGCTTATACTCGTAGTAATCAAGCTGAAGCTCGTATGGGAGATCCGGCACCGCAATATCCCGGCCTAATACCGATCCGGGGTACTGCTCTGTAAATCCGGTAATAAACTCGTCATAGTCATCCTTATAGCCTATGTTCTTAACATCTATCTTCATGTCCTGACAATGGCTTTTATAGAAGTTGACATATCTGACAAAGTCATCGGGATCCTCTTTTATGAGGTTTTCTATGAGCTCAGTGACGTTCCTTGTCATGTCAAGACGTTCTGCCTTATAGGTCGAGGCCTCGTTCCGGTACGCTATAATTCCGAAGGATGCGGTCAGTATAAGTCCGAAACTGAATAATATGATTCCGAAGAGATATAGCAAGGTTCCTTTTCTGGTCTTACCGCTCATACTATCGATCCTTTCACTGATCACAGGGTCCCCTGATGCATTGAAATGGCAGCTCGAAAGATCTATCTATATCTATTATAAGCATTAGTAAGTTGAATGCAACCGGAAGATTGATCCCATAAAGCCCCGGACCGGGAGACATGAAAAATAGCGGATGGCGGGAATCGAACCCGTGTGTCCGGCTTGGGAAGCCGGCGCACTAACCATTGTGCTACATCCGCATCAACAAGCATTTTATACCCCTGCAACCATGCTGTCAAGACACCATCCAAAGAACAAACGAAACAACTGGAAACTATGCTCCTGCCAGTGTTTATGGTATAATATCCCTGATACTCTAACCGTAACTTGTGATATCCTGCCGGACTATGGAACTGCTGCCATCAGATAAGGTTGTACTTACAAAAGAAGAATACCAGCAGCTTCTCGACAACAACGAGAGGCTTAAGGATGCTGAAAAACGCGCTAACGCGGCTAATAAGGCAAAATCAGACTTCCTGTCTTCAATGTCCCATGAGATCAGGACTCCGATGAACAGCGTTTTGGGCATGAATGAGCTCATCAGGATGACTCTCGCCGACGCCGGACTATCCATAGCCGAGAAGATCGGCAGGGTTGTCGGCTATTCCGATGCGATACAGCATTCCGGCGAAATGCTTCTGTATGTTATCAATGATATTCTGGATATATCCAGGATAGAATCAGGAAAATTCGAGATCAGACCATCTTCCTACCATATGAAAAAGCTTCTGGATGACATCATCCCTTTGTTCACGATCAATGCGGAAGGCAAAAACCTGCTTTTTTCCGCAGAGATAGATGAGGAGCTCCCGGATCATATAGAGGGAGACGAGGTAAGGATCCGCCAGGTAATCACCAATATCGTAAATAACGCAATAAAATATACAAAAGAAGGCAGCATCTCCATGGCTGTCAGGGGAAGGCCGGCCGAAGGAGAGGTTATCTACGACATCGCAGTCAGCGACACCGGCATAGGCATTAAGCAGGAAAACCTGGTACATCTGTTTGATTCCTTTGAAAGGATCGACAGCGTTGAGACGCATTATATAGAAGGAACAGGACTCGGACTCGCCATCGTAAAGAATCTGCTTGACCTCATGGGAGGTTCCATAGAGGTCGATAGCGTATACGGCAAGGGGTCATGCTTTACTGCACATATCCCCCAGAGGATCCTGTCAGACGAAAGGATGAAGGACTACCGTCCGGATCCTGCCTCCGAGATCTCCCATAGAACCCATCATTATTTCAAAGGAAGACATATCCTCGTTGTCGATGATAATATGACCAATCTTACCGTAGCGAGAAGCTTCCTCGAACGCATGAAAGCAGACACTGACACCATCCTGACCGGCAGGGAAGCCCTCAAAGCCATCAGCAAAAACCACTATGACCTGATCTTCCTGGATCATATGATGCCGGAGATGAGTGGTGTAAAGGTGATCGAAGAGCTAAAAAGGAACCCTGAAAAATACCTTATAAATAAGGACACTCCCTGTGTGGTAATGACAGCAAACGCGATAGCCGGAGCAAAGGAAAAATACCTGAAGGAGCACGGTTTCGACGGCTATATAGCCAAGCCCTTCAGATTTGCAGAGCTCGATGCACTTATGTCAACCTATATGCACGGCGAAGAGGTAACGGACGAAGTTCCGGGCAGGACTCCGTCCATCGGAGCAGGCGGTCCGCCCCCCGGCGTACAGGGTGAAGTCTGGGATATAAATCAGGAGGAAGGCATAGACACCTGCGGAGACCCGGAAACCTATAATGTGGTCGCAGACACCTATCTTGAGATACAGGAGGAGAATACAGGAAAGCTTACCCAATACATGCGCAGCAATGACTGGGAAAACTACAGGATCATAGTCCATGCGATCAAATCCTCATCTTTTACGATAGGAGCGAAGAACTTCGGCGGATTTTCCATGACTGTCGAAAATGCCGCAAAAGAGCTGTCCGAGGAAAAGGATATAGAAAAAAACCTCGGATATCTCCGGGGCTCCTTTAATCCTTATCTGTCAGCCTATGCTGCAGTCTGTGAAAATCTGAGAAAGATAAGGACGGGGGATCAGTGATCCCCCGGCTTCATCAGTCTATTATCATAAGTTCCTTATAATATTCAGAATAATCAGTACGGCCTTCCTTGGTGAAGGCTATGGCGCTTCTGGGATGCTGATTGAATACACCCGTCATTAAATACTGCAGGTCATATCCCCACAATACTCCATCTTTCTTAAGCGGAAGCACATAGTCCTCCACAAATTTGATAACAGGATAGAATTGATACTTGGGATTTCTGAGCATTCCCAGGAGGTTTTCCATTGAACAGTTTCCTGCTCCCCGTCCCAGTCCTCCATAGGTCGCATCCAGATAATTGGCACCGTCTCCACAGGCCTCCAGTGTATTCGCAAAGGCAAGCTGCTGGTTGTTATGCGCATGCATGCCTATTTCCTTTCCGTATTTTCCAGCGGCATCAAGATACATATCCGCTATCCTGTTGATCTCCTCGGGATACAAGGCTCCGAAGCTGTCCACAATATATACGACATCAACAGGCGACTGTCCCAGCATCGACAGGGCAACCTTTATGGACTCCTCCTGCGCCGCCGATATCGCCATTATATTGCATGCCACCTCATAGCCTTTATTCTTCGCATCCTCTATCATATGAAGAGCAGCAGGCATCTGATTGATATAAGCAGCCACCCTGATCATATCTATAGGCGATTCCGAGCGCGGTCTGATATCGTTTTTATAATCACATCTGCCCGCATCAGCCATCACAGCCAGCTTCAGTCCCGTTCCCTGATTATCCCCGATCACATCAAGGACATCCTCATCATCGGTAAACTTCCACTTGCCGTACTTTTCAGTCGAGAAGAGCTCCTTTGAAGCCTTGTAACCAAGCTCCATATAGTCAACTCCGGCTTTGATATTAGTCTGATACAGAGCCTTTACGAATTCATCCGAAAAATGGTGGTCATTACAAAGGCCTCCGTCTCTTAGCGTCGCATCCAGCACACGGATGCTCTCTCTGAACCCGAGCAGGGTCGATACATCTTTTTCCAGCATAATCAGCACTCCAAAATAAATATGTAGCTGCTGCAAAAAAGCAGCCGTTTGCAGCTCCAAGCAGATCAAGAAACTGTGACTTCTTGCGTGCAAAATCGGAAATGCATGCAAGAATTTGGTTTTCGCCCAAACTCGCCCCTTGCTTCGCAAGGGCCTGGTCAAATACGATTCTTGATTTTTCGATAAAAATCAAGAATCTATACTATCATAGGAAATAAAACTCATCAAGTATTTATGCCCCGGGATCAAACAGTTTTCTTTTTCTGTCGATCATTTGATCTACATGATCCATATAATCATTGACTTCCTTAAAATTGGCGCTGCGTCTTGTATTGCCGCCTGCATCGACAGTCTTGCTTATGGCTCCTGCGCCCAGAGCAAGTATATCCTGCACCTCTTCATTGATAAGGATATTATACAATCCGTATTTCCCATCCTTTGCATAACCGGTGTTTTCAAGATTGCCTGTCATATTCTTCTGTCTGTAGAGATAATAAGGGTGCATTCCAAGGCTTAATGCTCCCCTGCCGGCTGCGGACATCATCTGATCCGTACCGTTATCCTCCACCATCCCCTCCCTTCCGATCCAATCCTTCATCGCAGAAGCTCTCTTAAGAGCAAGGGTGTGTACAGTCAGGGAATCCGGATCAAGCCTGCTCAATCTGTCAACAGTACGGACTACATCTTCGATGTCTTCTCCGGGCAATCCTAATATTATATCCATATTAATATTATCAAACCCCGCTTCTCTTGCGAGATAATAAGCTTCTCCTACCTGCTCCACAGTATGTCGTCTGCCTATTAAATCAAGGGTTTTCTGATTCATAGTCTGAGGGTTCACAGATATCCGGTTTACACCTGAAGCCTTCAGAACTGACAGCTTTTCTGCAGTGATCGAATCCGGTCTTCCGGCTTCCACAGTGATCTCTCCTACCTTTTGGATATTAAACGAATATTCTAATGTTCTCATAAGTCGTTCCAGCTCATCAGCAAGCAGTGCTGTAGGTGTTCCTCCCCCTACATAGACCGTATCAGGCAGCCTTCCATCCATTATGCCCGCACAAGCTCTTATTTCTTTTTCAAGAGCATCCAGATAAGCCTTCACCCTGCTTCTATCCTTCCCCACGGCATTGCTGGTAAAAGAACAATACAGGCATCTGGTCGGGCAAAAGGGTATATCTACATACAGACTGTAATGTCCCTCTCCTCTCATACCCTGCATCAGGCTTATTTCCCTCTTCGCTATTTCAATAGATAACAGTATCTTTTCATCAGAAGTAAAATAACATCGTTTCATATCAGCCAATATCTCATTTTCATTCATACCAGCCTCTATTCTTTTCCTGGCAAGTCGTGTCGGACGGATGCCGGTCAGAGCTCCCCACGGAAGTGTTCGTCCTGTGTATAAAGATAACGCATTATAAACCACCCGTTTCAACTCGTCCCTGTCATCCTCCGGGATGTCCACCTCAAACATAGCACCCACATCCGATTTATAAACAAGTTTTCGACTTTTTCCACTATTTGTCGGTTTTATAACAGGATGCGACATACCGTTTCCGGAATCCCCGCACTGTGTTATCCTAACCTCTTCCCGAGGAAAAAAAGCCTTGGTAAGAGCATGGATATCGTCTGTATTTTTTTGATTATCTGTCTCAATTAATATCATATCTTTTCAATAACCGCTGTTTGCTTATTGCGGCACCTTTCCCAGAAATTTTCAACAGCGCTATATTCGCACCTTGTTATTTTTGTTATATGCTGCCATTCTCTCGGATACATCTGTTTATGATCCGGTTTATCGAATCTTTCATCCAGCAAAGCGATAACGCCTGTGTCATTTTCAGACCTTATCACCCGCCCCGCCGCCTGAAGTACTTTGTTCATACCGGGTATCTTCATGGCATAATCAAATCCATCGCAGCCGTTATCATTAAAGTACATTTTCAATATATCCTTTTCATTACTTATCTGCGGCAGACCTGTCCCAACGATCACCGCTCCTATCAGACGGTTACCGGTCAGATCTATCCCCTCTGCGAAGAGACCTCCCAAAACACAGAAGCCTATCAGCCCATCGCCCTTATCAAAGGAAGACAGGAAATCCGCTCTGTCCTGATCTGACATTTCCGATTTCTGACATATGCATTTTTCGTCGGAAATTTGAAGGAATTCCTCATAAACATTCTCCAAAAACGCATAGGAAGGAAAAAACACCAGATAGTTTCCACGGCAGCAGCCTGTAATGCCGTTTATATGACGGGCGATTTTTTTATATTCCTCCGGTCCCCTTTTTACATATCTTGAAGTAACGGCTGTATCTATAAATATGCCCAGCTTGTCGGGATCAAATACCGATCTGGCATAAACCGTGAAATTGTCTCTTCCGCCGGCTATAAGGTCCATATAGTAATTAACCGGGAGCAGGGTCGCGGAAAAGAAAACAGATGCTCTTCCATATGCCAGGTATTCTGAAAGGTTATGGGAAGGATCGACACACAGGAGCCGCAGTCTTATATCTCCTGATTCTGTCTTTTCCATATAAATCCTGTATCGCCTGTCTATCCTGTCGCACACATCAAGGAAGCCTGCCAGTTTAAAATAAAAATCGAGGATCTCATCACTGAACCTTTCCTCCTTGCTTTCCGGTCCGCTGTCCTTCTCTGCTGTACTCCCGGATCTTCTCTCCTGCATCAGCTCCAGAAATCTGCCTGCAAGTCTCGCAGCAGCATCACTTACTCCTTCTATATCATTTAATATGCTGTATTTTCTCCCTGAGTCCTCGTACTCTTCAGCAAGGATAGTCATCTGGCCGATAAGCGCATTCATATATGAACTCAGTCTTCTGTCTATCCCCCGGATCAGCCCCTTTACCCGTCCGAGATTTCTCAGGCTCAGATCGGAGCTATACATCTCTCTCGCCCGGTCCACAAGATTATGTGCCTCATCCACCAGAAATATATATTCTCCTTCCTTCCTGCCCTCTCCAAAGAAATGTCTGAGAGCAACTCCCGGATCGAATACATAATTATAATCACAGATGATACAGTCGGAGAACTCCGTCAGGTCCCTTGCAAGAGCATAGGGACAGACCCTTCCCTCCACGGATGCCTTCTCTATACTTTCCCGCGTGAAGGAATCCCCGGATGTGAGCAGCTTAAACAGCACCTCATTCACCCTGTCAAAATGTCCTTTTGCAAAATAACATTCGTCTGGATTGCAATGCTGAACTGAATTCAGACATGATCTTTCTTTACCTGCTATATTTACGGATTTAAGCCTTAATCCACCCTTATCGCGCATAAGCTCCAATGCATCATTCGCAGCCTTTGCGCCTATATTCTTTGCCGTAAGAAAAAAAAGATATGAAGCAAGTCCTTCCCCCGAGGCTTTGATCGCCGGAAAAAGCGTAGCAAGAGTTTTCCCGGTTCCTGTCGGAGCCTCCAGAAAGAGTTTCTTCCTATGGTAAATAGTCCTGTAAACATCAGCCGCCAGTTCCTTCTGGCCCGGCCTGTACCCATATGGAAACGTCAGTTTTTTTATGGAATATCTCCTGATATCTATCCAGTCAGCAATATGCTGCGCCCAGGGCTTATATTGCTCTATAAGCTCATCAAACCATATCTTAAGCTCTGAATACTCATAATCATAATTAAAAAGCTTGATCTTTCTGTCCTCTATCCCGACATACGTCATCCTGACAGAGATATCCTCCAGCCCGTGCTGCTCCGCCCAGATACAGGCATAGCACTTCGCCTGTGCAAGATGTACCTTGACCGGTTCAACGAGCTTCGTGACATCAACATACATCCCTTTTATCTCATCGACCGTTATGTATCCTTTGTTATTTATTATGCCGTCCGCCCTTCCTTCTATCGTAAGGGTCAGTTCATCATTAAGGGGTATATCCTCCTTTATCGGAACCTCCGCAGAATAATCAGAGCCTGCTGCTGCCTGTATCGCCCGGTGGATCTTTGCTCCTTCAAGCATGGCTTCCACACTTCCGCCACGGCCGCGCCTCTCGTCGATATCTCCGCTTCTCAATATAAATTCCACAAGGTTTCTTACTGAAATATGAACTGTTTTCATATGGATATCATATCATAAACATTATATCTCTATAAGTGCCCGCTGCGAAGCAATATGGCATAACCGGATTCGCTCACAGACAAAAAAGCCGCGATCCGGTGCTTTCACCGGATCGCAGCTCTTATCTGAATGCTTTTATCCTGATATCATTTCTTTTTCAGACTGCTGCCAAAGGAGCTTCCGCCCTTTTTACTGAAATTATTCTGATCATAGCCGGATCCGCCAATCTGCCGTCCGTTTTTGTCGTATACCGCACCGCAGTTGGGACATACATATCCTCCGTCTGCCGTCCTGTTCATAAGCTGCGTGCAGTGCGGACAGTGTCCCCCGGCCTGAGAATCATCCATTACAGCCGCTCCTGAAGCCACACCTCCGGAAACCAGCTCCAGATCTTCATCACTGATTGCAAACCTTTTATCCATATTTCTGATCCTCCTTAAATACTTATCCAAACCGGCAGAACACCGATACTATTCTGTACAGCAAATCCATCATACGGCCCTTTCAGCCGTTCCATATATTTATACGAATCAACCTTCGCCTGTGGCAATTCTTTTTTTCATTCTGCAAGCGAATGATTAAGATTTGCTCCCAGAAGAAGGATATAAAAGCATCCGTATAACCACATCATAAATATAACTATCGTTGCAAGGCTGCCGTAATAAGTGGCATAAATACTGCTGTCAAGAAACATTGAAAAAAACGCTGAAAATACCACCCAGCCAACCGCTGAAAAAACAGCTCCGGGCAGCTGCTTTATGAATACATGCCTTTCCGCCGGCAGATATGTATACATGACCATGAATATCAGTACTCCAAGGGAGATTATGAATATATATCTGAAAGAAAAGAAAGACGGAACCTCCTTGAGTATCCCGATCTGACTCACCAAAAAGTTCATGATCATCTCACCGAAAACTATGACAACAAAGAACCCGACCAGATTTACTACCATAAGCAATGTAGATATGACAGCCCTGACCGTCAGTGCAATTCCGGTCTGCTTCTCCTTGACATCGTTTATATTATTCAGTCCGCGGAGAAACGAACTCATCCCCCGCGCTATGGCAAAGACAAGCACGCCCGCAGACAAAGGTAGAAGTCCTCCTGAGGAAGCATAGGCCTGTTTTACTATGATCTCAATCACAGGATTGGCAAATCCCGGCGTGATCCTGGATATTATCCCGATAAGCCTGTCATCCGTGATGCCTGTAAGAGGCAAAAGCTTTGACAGCAGTATCAGCAGAGGTATCAGTGCAATGAAAAAGAAGAAAGCAGTACTTGAAGCATAGGCGGCTATATCCTTATAGCTCAGCCCATTGGCAAATCTGAATACTGTCATTTTTAACCTGCGCTTCGTCAAAGCCATCCTTCCTCTGTCCGGACCGGATCAGTATACTCAGTTTCCGGCATACTTATCATAGAGCTCCTTAAGAGCTTCCACATCCTCAGGACTGACCTTGTCCTTAAGCTGATCGGCAGTAGCCCCTATGTCCCCGCCGTTTGAAGAATATAAACTGATGGCCTCGGAAACCAGTCCCGAATCAGAATATTTATTCACTATGTCATTAAAGGTCTCGGAATCCTCTTCAGTCATCTCGGATTCCAGCTTTTTGATGCTTACCGCTCCGCCGCTCTGTTCCGTGATCACCTTATCTACAGCCTGCTTCGTGACCTCTCTCTGAATACTCTGCGTTACGGGATTGGTATTGCCGTTTCCGGTAATGATAATATAACCTATCAGTCCAAGCATTATCAGAATAAGGAAAAAGAGTATCAGCATCCATTTTCCCAGAGACGATTCCTTCTTTTTTCGTGCCATTACAGACTCCTGCACAATTTTATGTAAATCATTTTTCCGGAATTTTCATACATTATGTCAACCGCGCTCACAATAACTGCAATCCTATCCTTTCAGCCTCTTCCAATGCAGCATCCGGCCATACAGAAGACTGAACCTCACCTATATGAGCCTTGCGAAGGAAATACATGCATATCCTTGACTGTCCTATCCCGCCTCCTATGGTATATGGCAGCTTTCCTTCAAGCAGGGCCTTCTGGAAAGCAAGCTCCTTCCTTTCCTCACAGCCCGCAGCCTTTAACTGTCTTAAAAGAGCCTCTTCATCCACCCTTACTCCCATGGAGGATACCTCAAAGGAAATATCAAGCACGGGATAATAAACGATGATATCACCGTTAAGCGTCCAGTCATCATAGTCCGGAGCCCTGCCGTCATGTCTCTCACCGGATCTCAGCCTGTCTCCTATACGTGACAGAAAAACCGCACCGTGACGCTTCACTGCCTCCCTCTCTCTCTCCTTCGGATCAAGCTTTGGATACATATCCTCCAACTCCTGGCTTGATATATATGTAAGCCTGTCAGGAAGCTGATCCTTTATATAATCATACTTTGCGGATATATACCTCTCGGTGTCCTTCATTGCCTCATACACCGCATTGGCATTCTCCTGCAGAGTCTCAAAATTCCTGTCCTTTTTTTCTATGACCTTTTCCCAGTCCCACTGGTCCACGTAGATCGAATGAAGATTGTCCGTTTCCTCATCTCTTCTTATGGCCGTCATATCAGTATAAAGCCCCTCTCCCGGAGCAAAGCCATACTTGCCGAGAGCAAGTCTTTTCCATTTTGCCAGAGACTGTACTATTTCCACCGTAGCTCCCGTCTCAAGGACGTCAAAGCTTACAGGTCTTTCCACTCCGTTCAGATTATCATTGAGTCCGGATTCCGGTGTCACAAAAAGAGGCGCCGAAACTCTGGTCAGATTCAGATGCTTTGCCAAGGACCTTTCAAAATGATCCTTTACTTCCTTTATCCCTATCTGCGTTTCCCTGATATCCAAAGCAGATCTGTAATCCTGCGGAATATTCATAACTATACTCTTCCTCCATAAAATAACTTCTGATCACCATGAAATAAGCTCATAACCGTCCTCGGTAACTACGATCTGCACCTCCCATTGGGCGGAAAGGCTGTCGTCATCCGTATATACCGTCCAGTCATTCTCGGCATCTATGAAAATATCAGCCGCTCCCATGTTGACCATCGGCTCTATCGTAAACATCAGTCCGGGAACCATCAGCATCTCCGTATTGGGTTCGGAGACATAGCTGACCCAGGGATCCTCATGGAAATCAAGTCCTACTCCATGTCCGCCTATCTCTCTCACAACAGAATACCCCTTTGATCTGCAGAACTGATTCACTGCATATCCCATATCGCCCAGGGTTGTCCACGGTTTTACCGCTTTCAGTCCCACATTTACGGCTTCATGTACATCCTCGACAAGTTTTCTGGCCTCCGGTTCCACATCTCCTATCATGAACATCCTGGAGCTGTCCGCATAATACCCGTCCAGTATAGTTGTACAGTCCACATTGATTATATCTCCGTCCTCAAGGATATCCTCCTCGGAAGGTATGCCGTGACACACCTGGGAATTTATGGATGTGCAGACACTCTTTGGAAAGCCTTCATATCCAAGGGTAGCCGGGATGCCTCCCATATCGCGGGTTATCTTTGAAACCCAGTTGTCTATCTCCTGCGTGGAGATACCCGCCCGGATATGCTCTCCTACATAATCAAGACAGGCCATGTTTATCACGGCGCTCTCCTTTATCTTTCTGATCTGTTCAGGGGTCTTGATAAGATCATGTCCGGGAACCTTATATCCTCTTCTCCTGAAATCAGCTATCCTGTCATCAAAAGCCTCATGACAGTTTTTATATTTCAGTCCGCTGCCACACCAGCAATGACTGTTTCTTCCTAATATCATATCCTTTTATTTCCTTCTGTTTGCCGAAGCAACGTTTTTCTTATTCCTTCCATCCATATCCGCAGGAAGATTATCGATCCGCTTTTTGCAGAAAACATATCCTCCGATCAGGGTTGAAATAATTATGTAAACCGCGCTCGAGATCAGTATCTGAGGCACATTTCTTGAAGCAAAAAACTGCAATGTAGTAAACTGCGGGGTTATAAGGACTTTATCCTTAATGAATTTGCAGACACCTATACGCAATGGTTCTGCGCCGAGAAACATGATGATCCTGGGTATGATCAGTGTTATAGTCCAGAAGGTGGCATACGCTCTAAGCTTGTTTACATAACAATAGAGTGACATCAATCCTATGGAACATCCTGCCGCAAGAAGAGGCACCGCGCAAAGAACATTTACGGCAAATTCCTCCACCACAGCCATAGAAAGGCTTCCTGTTGAAAGCTGAAACAATGTAGAGATACCTATAAAGAGTATAAAGGATAAAATAACATAGACTAACAGCATAAGCCATGTTGTCAGAAGCTTTCCGATATATAACTGGTGTCTTCTTAAATTCTTCGTTACCCTGTCCTTAATAAAGGGATCCGGATACGACTTTCCGAATACTATGTCAGCGATAAATATGGTTGTATAATACGGAAGCCAGAAGAATCCACCGGCAAACATGATGATATTATAACCGTATGTCCCGTCATTCGTGCCATATACATAATCTCTGAAAGCTATCATGGCAAGATTCGCCAGAATACATACGGCTGTTATTCCATATATATACTTGATCGAATACTGAGATTTAAGCGCCCTCTTAAATTCAGTATATATGTAACGTACCATTTCAGCCTGTCAGTTGTCTTCCACAGCGTAGTTAGGCGCTTCCTTTGTTATATGGATATCATGAGGATGGCTCTCCTTCAGAGAAGCACTCGAGATCTTGACAAATCTGCCCGTCTCCTGAAGCCTGGCTATGGTATCTGCACCGCAGTATCCCATTCCCGATCTTAATCCGCCGATAAGCTGGTAAACCGTATCCTCGACAGATCCCTTGTAGGCCACACGACCTTCCACGCCCTCCGGCACGAGCTTCTTTGCTCCCTCCTGGAAGTACCTGTCCTTACTGCCGTTTTCCATGGCAGAGATACTGCCCATTCCTCTGTAAACCTTATATTTTCTCCCCTGAAACAGCTCGAAATCTCCCGGAGCCTCATCACAGCCTGCAAACATGGAGCCCATCATTGTGACCGAGCCTCCTGCTGCTATCGCCTTAGTTATATCTCCGGAATACTTGATGCCGCCATCTGCTATTATAGGTACCTCATATTTCTTCGCTGCCTCGTAACAATCCATAATGGCTGTGATCTGAGGCACGCCTATACCGGCGACAACCCTGGTCGTACATATGGATCCCGGCCCGATACCAACCTTCACTGCATCGGCTCCTGCTTTGATAAGTGCCTCCGTCGCCTCTCCGGTAGCGACATTTCCCGCTATTACCTGAAGCTCAGGGTAGGCGTCCTTTATCATCTCCACACATTTTATAACATTCGCAGAATGTCCATGCGCTGAATCAAGAACGATACAGTCCACCTTTGCCTTGACAAGCGCTTCCACCCTGTCCAGAACATTCGCTGTTATGCCGACACCGGCTCCACAGAGCAGTCTTCCCTTTTCATCCTTCGCCGAATTCGGATATTTTATCTGCTTCTCTATATCCTTTATCGTAATAAGTCCCTTCAGATTTCCCTCATCATCGACTATCGGAAGCTTTTCTTTTCTTGCATCCGCCAGTATCTTTCTTGCTTCCTCAAGGGTTATTCCCTCTTTTGCCGTGACAAGGTTGTCCTTTGTCATCCTGTCTCTTATTTTCTGTGTGAAATCTGTTTCGAATTTAAGATCTCTGTTTGTGATTATGCCTACAAGCTTCCTTCCCTCAGTGACAGGGACTCCGGATATACGAAACTTGCCCATCAGATTATCGGCATCCTCAAGAGTATGATCCGGCGACAGCGAAAAGGGATCCGTTATGACTCCGTTCTCGGAACGCTTTACCTTATCTACCTCATCCGCCTGGGCCTCTATCGACATATTCTTATGGATAATGCCGATACCACCCTGCCTCGCCATGGCTATTGCCATCCTGTTCTCAGTGACCGTATCCATGCCGGCGCTCATCATAGGAATATTCAGCTTTATGCTCTTTGTCAGATGGGTAGTGATATCTACCTGATTTGGTATGACCTCTGAATAAGATGGAACAAGAAGCACATCGTCAAATGTGATGCCGTCTCCGATAATTCTGCTCATATTCACTCCTCCGTACAGCCTGTTATCAGGCTTATGCATTTGTAGACACGATCCCGATACCGGTATCCGCTTTCATCATTAAATATAATTCAAAAGATTATACCACAATTCCGGATTCTTCACCACAAAAAACAACAGGTTTATTCAGCGGTTCATTCGAAGAACAACAAACCATTCCCCCTTTCCCGGAGGATTTAAGTGATGCCCGACCGGCTCAAGGCAGATCCCAGATGCCTTATGGCACATCCGGGTCAGGTCCCTTGTACTCAAGGCACAGCATGGTGATATCGTCAAACTGTCCCCCCCCTGCGCTAAAATCGTCCACGCACTTCTTTATATGCTTCACTATCTCTTCTGCCGAGCAGTCCTTTACTTCATCCAACGCTGTCCTGAGCCTGTCATCCCCGAAAAGCTCGTCTCCCCCCCTGTGCGCCTCCGTCACGCCGTCAGTATAGACAAAAACCACGTCACCGGCCTTAAGTACAAGATCCTCAGAGTAGAAAGGTACGCCCTTGAAGGCTCCTATAGGTGGGGAATGCGGAACCTTATGGAACACGAACCCTCCACCTTCCTTATCTCCGGCCCTCAATATTGCAGGATATTCATGCCCCGCGTTCGAGCAGGCCATTTCTCCCGTAGAAATGGTAAGTATTCCCATCCACACCGTTACAAACATCCTGTAAATATCATCCTGTTCCATAAAACTGTCATTTATAACGTCGAAAAGCTCCTTCGGATGCACGTTGCTTCCCATCGACCTTGCAAGTGTTTTTATCATCGTCTTTGCCTGCATCATGAAAAGCGCTGACGGAACTCCTTTATCCGATACATCGGCGATGACAAGAGCCAGATGGTCATCGTCGAGGAGGAAGAAATCATAGAAATCTCCCCCCACCGCAAGTGAGGGTGACATGGAAGCATAAAGGTCGAACTCATTTCTTTCCGGAAAGGCCGGAAACACACTAGGAAGAGCACCCGCCTGGATCTCAGTGGCTATGCCCAGCTCTGTATCTATCGCAGTCTTTTCCCTTGTGATATCGGATATTTCGCCAACATACCGATCCATCTCGCCTGCCAGCGATGTAAAATCCTTTGACAGAGCTCCTATTTCATCACTCCTTTTTGAAATTCCGGAAAGCGCTTCTGAAACCGTAGAACTGTCTTTTTCTACCATATAGCCTTTCATCTGTCCCTGAAGCTTTTTGATCGGAGCGATAAAACGTAAGCCAAGAAGGATGAGCAGAGCCATATCCGCTATCAATGTATATAGACTGATCCTGCCTGCGGTCTGAATGGTACTCTCGATGAGCCGCTTCCTCGATGATTCCCAAAGCCAGTCCGCTGCCACTATGCCTCTTAGTTTCCCGTTTATGATAAGTGGATAGGGAGCATATAAATGAATCGTGCCATCGGTAGTATACCGGATCTTTTCAACCTTCTCCACTGGCTCCTGTTTTTCAAGTATTTCAGCTACAACGGGATGTTTATCCGGAGTAAATGGCAGGATCTCACCCAAAACCTTATCTCCCTTCCTGCTGTATAAGGTTGACATGAACCCGACAGCGTCTCCGCCTTCTTTATAGTCAAATATAGAGAATTCCACTATATCACCGTTTTCGGTCGTGGCTTGCTCTGATGCAAGCTCAACCCCCCCATGGTACATATTGTACCAGCTTTCCGCGATATATCTCCGGGTCTTATCATCCAGGCTTTCCATAGCCTCGGGAGTAAGCGTTCCTTCCCTTTCGAGATAAAACTGAAAGGCTTCCTTACGCTGCTTGAACCATTCCTCGTATTTTTCGGGATCCTGTCTGTCCTGCAATGTCTGCACCTCGAGCTCGTCAGCATGCTCCAGACAGTAGTCATAAAACCATTCCGTCAGCTCCTTGTTGGAGCCGGAATCAAGCATAACAGCAATATCCTCCACAACCTTATGCGCCTTTGCTTCTTCGTCCCTCCTGGCTCGAAGATAGGAATCAAAAGCACCCACTGCTATAGCCAGATTCATCGTAATAAGGATCGTAATCCCAACCTTAAATAATATGCCCTTCATCTTCCCTTTGCCTGAAAAAAAAAACTGCAGCTGATCAATACCCGTCCTTATAATGAACCCTGCATGCTTGAAACCACTGATGCGTATTGCACTTTTTATTATATTAGACAGGAACGGATTCATCAAGCCAGCCTTCTTGTGCTTCCTTCGAAAAAAATCCGGTACAAAGAAATACCTGCCAGGCGGATCACCGCCTGACAGGTGAACTTTATCCTGTCATCAGATTGCCTCAAGCCTCTGTCTTTCCACAAGCTCGGCAAAGAAGCTAAGTGTTATTTTCGGTTTCAAGAGATTGTCATGGAATGTCACATTTTTCAAAAGGAAAAAACTCCGGCAGATCCTGTCTGGATCCGGCCGGAGGACTTTTCATAAATCATTTTCAGATCTTGTTGATACTACCATTTACTTGAAAGGATTGTTATGATCGTTAAGCAGCGCCTCGATATCCTTAACGGGAACAGTCGAAAGCTGAGCTTCCTTGTCTCTCATAGTAGGTCCCTGATACTGTGTCATAAGCCACTTCCAGTCAGCAGCGCTGATATTGAGAGATCCGCTGTCGTTTGCAAAATGAACTGTTCCGTTGTTGTCATAGGTATAACCGAATGAGGTTTTGCCTGCTCCTCCGTTTACGCCATTAACTTCATCATCATTAAGCATGTTCACATCTGACATTTTACTATCCTCCTTGTTTTTAGGCTGTTTTTTTGTTTTCTGATCATATATACGATCCAGTTAGAAAAATGTGAACGTGTTTTCTCTATTTTCCTTTCTTAAATTCACCACACTTCTTTTTTATCGTGAGGATATTATGAGACAGTGCAGATTACAGACTTTCATCAAAAACCCGTGATCACCCCGGCGGGTTTACGCTTTTCCTTTATCGAAGACCTTGCGGGGATAGACGGATCTGATCGCCTTTATCATTTCCTCATCCGGCTCCAGTCTGACCCTGTCTGTCGCCTGACCGTTATGCACGATCATGATCCAGGCCTCTCTGCCTTCCTCACCCGAAGTAAAATCCCTGTTCACAGTCTGCATATTTTTATATTCATCCAGCTGCCAGGCGCCCTCCGCAGCAAAGATCTCCATCCTCTCCAGGTCATATTCGACATTCTTTTTTCTCTTCTCCTTTGAAAAGATACTGTCTATCTGAAGTGTTTTTGTCACATAAAGATATTCATACTCAACCGAAAGCCTCGGAAGGGCAAAAATATCCACGAGAAGCATTATCACAAAGCCTATAAAAAAAAACGGATTCACAATCCCAAGCAAAAGCAAAAGAGCCGATACTCCATAGCACGCTCCTCTGATCAGGGCGTCTGCCGCTCCGGGCTTCCTGGCCACAAGACATTCAACGTAAAGATCCTCCACATTTGCCTCCTGTCTTACAAATAATTATAATGAATTATTATATCACAAATACTTTTGATTATGATAAACGAAGAGATCAAAGAGCAGACAGCCAAACTGAAAAACATGAGCGCCGGACAGAAGCTGCAGTATATCCGGGATTACTACAGCATCCCCATCATTATCGCGGTGATACTTCTCATTGCCCTGATCTCCTTCATTCACAACAGGCTTACCTACAAGCCCACGGTCTTTAACCTGATAATGATCGACTCAAACATAACCAGCCTGACAAATGAAAGCCTGCTGGATGGTTATCCCGGATATAATAAAGACTTCGACCCGGACAGGGAACAGATCGCCCTGAATGCAGATTACAATACTGAAACTCTTGATGAGGGCATTTATCCGATACGTCAAAAGCTGATGATGGAATACGGCTCGGGAACGGTGGATGCGACCATAGCCCCCAAAGAGGTAATGGAAGAATTCGGGCAGTATCAGGCCTTTGCGGATCTTACGACAATTCTCCCGCCGGACCTGATGGACAGGATCACCTCAGAAGGCCGCGAGATCCTTTTTGCAGTCTATGAAGATCCCGCAACCGGGAAGAGCTACAATATACCCGTGGCTGTAAATATAAGCGACACATCTGAAATCAAAAAAGGCTTCACCGATATCAACGGCAAAACCTGTCCTTATTTTGATTCCGACTGCTACTTTGCGATAAGTCCGAATACGAAATATCCGGATAACTGCATATCCTTCCTTAATTATCTGCTGCAATGACCATGCTTCCGGCTCAATGCAGCGCCGGCGGATATTCCACTCCCTCCGGGAGCGGATCCCATTCCCTTATCCCCAGGCTTTGCTTGAATTTAGCCTGCTCAAGCGTCAGCGGCTCCAGATCCTCATTCAGGTAGTCCATAAGCTCCCCGACGCCCTCTCCCGTCACGTTATTCACCTCAAATATCCTCTCACATCCAGCATCCTGCATCCACTGTCTGATCATGGGCACATTTGCATATGACGAATCCGTCTTTGTTATGACTCCTATGAGAGGTCTCTGTATAAAGGTATGCAGGCTCTGTCCGAAAAGGTTATAAGGCTCATCAGCCGCCTGGACTATGGCTACCACATCTGCTTCAAAAGAAAAGCATGCCAGACCCAGACTGAAATATTTTGATTCCGCATATTCTCCCGGGGAATCTATCATGTCATCAGCTATATTGGTATACTGTGTCTTTTTGTAATGAAGCTCTTCCCCTTTTAGGACCTGGGTGAGAGATGTCTTGCCCGCCTCGCTCCGGCCCATCAGAAACATTCTTTTCATGATTTATGTAAACCAGTCTTTTGTTTTAATGCTAAGTTATGTAACTTATATTGCCTTTTCCAATAAAACCCGCAAATCCGGTAAATCAGCCTTTCGCAGCCGTTTCCTCTTTCATAGATACAGAAAGTTTATGTTAACTCACGTGAACTTCACAGGTTCTGAATCCCGTTTCATTCTTAAAATAAGAAACCGTATCCTCAACCGCGGTCCTGACCTGCTCAAGCCTTCCGGTGATTATGAGCGAGCCGCAGAATCTGTCCATAAAACCGATCTCTATATCTGCTGATTTCATGGCAATATCCGCAGCCACGACCACTGCCTCCCATGGAGTGAAGCGTATCAGTCCTATAGCCTCACCCGAATGATCCTCTCCCTCATGCACCCCGATATGAAGTCCCAGATTCTTATAGATACTGTCATCGATGGGTGTCAGTACGTGAGCGAGACAGACCTCCTTTCCGGGAATGCGAAGTCTCGTCATGCGGAGTGTCCGTCCTTTCAGATTCTCATAGCTGTCATGGAACAGCTCTTCCAGCAGCTCTTTCGAGGAGATCTCTGACATGGCCGCGCCTATCTTTTGGTTATCCTGCAGACCACATATCCGAGCTCATCACGAAAATAGTTCACTATCTCGGTCAGGGCCGAATTTACATCCGCAAGCTCCCCTGTGATGATGAGGGTACCTGTAAATCTGTCAGCAAATCCCAGATAAACATTACCGCTCTTTATGGCTATATCCGATGCGATAACTGCAGATTCTGGAGGTGTCATGTTCATGATCCCTATGGCAGATGTTGCATAATCTATCTGTGGATTGAGACCCAGCTTCTGAAAGATCACCGGTGCAGGACTTCCGATTATATGAGCGAAAGTAATCTCCTTTCCGGCTACAGTCTCCTGTACTATTCTTACATGCTCTGTGCTTTCGATAGACATTTTATCCCTTTACCTTTCAGTGCCTGTCACCTAATATATTCTTCGCATACTGCAGTCTCTCTGATGTAGGAGGATCGACATCCTCAAGCTGATATGGTATGCCCAGCTCCCTCCATTTATGCACTCCCAGAGTATGATAGGGAAGCACATCCACTCTCTCCACATTATTCAGCGAATGTATGAATTCTGCTGTCTTCTCCAGATACTCGTCCACATCAGTTATCCCGGGAACAAGCACATGCCGTATCCATACGGGCTTTTTGATATCAGACAGATATCCTGCGCAGTCAAGTATATTGGCATTATCATGACCTGTAAGCTTCTTATGCTCCTCCGGATCTATATGCTTTATATCCAGAAGTATCAGGTCCGTATATTTCATCAGCTCCTCAAACTTCCCGAAAAAAGGCTGCTCCCTGGTAAAAGGCTGGGCAGAGGTATCCAGACAGGTATTTATCCCTCTGTCCTTTGCTTTCTTAAAAAGCTCTATAAGAAAATCAATCTGCAGAAGCGCCTCTCCGCCGGACACGGTGATACCGCCGTCCTTTCCCCAATATGATCTGTATCTTTCCGCCTTGTCTAAAAGCTCGTCCGGCTCCATGAACTGGGTGCACTTCGACCTGTCCCAGGTATCCACATTGTGACAGTATTTGCATCTCATCGCGCATCCGTACAAAAATATCAGATATCTGATCCCGGGTCCGTCAACCGACCCGAAGGATTCAAGTGAATGTATCGCTCCCTGCATTATTTTCTTTCCTTTCGTTTGAAATCAGTTTATCTTATTATCCCAAAAAAACACAAAAAAATAAAGAACAATTATGCTGTATCTATACCTGCTCTGACCTTCAGGTTGTTATTAAACAACAGGAGCGCTCCGCTGCTTTGCAGCTTCCGCGCTCCTGTTTGTCTTTATTGTGCTTTAGCCCTTCTTGCTAATGCAATTTACCTTCTCTGGTGTCGATCAGGAAAACGTGCACAAATGTCCGTTTCTGATCTCCACGGATCAGAGCCTTTTATGGCATGTACGTGCGATAACGTCGTCCTGCTGCTCCTTGGTCAGGCTGATGAACTTAACTGCAT
>CAMUZQ010000038.1 GCA_947165275.1 uncultured Lachnospiraceae bacterium
TTCATTGCGTTATCACGGTTGAGCCCTGAGATACCAAGGGTTTCAGTGACTGCCCTGCCTAAAGACTCGATGACCTGATCTCCCTTTTCATGACCGTAAATGTCATTTATATGTTTGAAATTATCCAGGTCCATCATGATGAGGTATATATCCCTGATATCATCCTTCTCGACGGTTTCCGTGATCCTCCTCTGGATCTCACTGCGGTTCAAAAGTCCCGTAAGCCCGTCGGTTATCGCCATCAGAGCATATCTTCTGTTTGCCTCCTCCAGCTCCTCCATGGTTTCCTTGATAAATGCAGCCATCCTGCTTATCATGGGAACCTTGCCCTCATAGGCTTTTTCAGGTGACGACAGCTCAGCGATGCTTTTCCGCTCTCCCTGACCCTCCTTAAAGGCAGCGATGACCTGTGTCACGTTATGCTGTATCACATATTCATCATGCCTTAAAAATTCACTCGAGGTATAGAATCCGGATGTGGGAGCAACCTTCTGATATGCCTCCGTCTCGCTCCCGACTCTTTCATTTCCCCAGAAGGTCCTCCTGCCGGCGCAGGAAAAAACAAGGATGCAGTCCGGCGAGAAGCTCACAAGCTTTTCCGCCTCTTCTCTGGTAGACTCAAGTATGGTCCAGGTATCGCCATAGGCAAGTCTGGCTCTTGAATTCTTTGACATATCCGATGTCATGACCAGATATCCCTCGCTTGTGGCAGCCGTGGGGGCTCTCATTATATCTATGCCCTTGTCTCTGTAGAGGAAGGGGAACTCCAGCGTATTATAGAAGAAATCATCATCATTATTGATCCGCAGGTATTTAAAATAGGTTTCATAGGCAGGTCTTCCGTTAAGCTCCTTCAATATGCTCCCCTCTGCATCGGTCACATCAAGGAAGGAGCCAAGAGGCTTCCAGCCGCTGACATGGGAGGAGGCTATATGCAGATCCTCTCCTCCTATGAGCACGAAGGCTATGCTCTTATCCTGATACCCGCCTTCCTTTGTAAAAACACAGGCCTCATCAGTATTGATGTCTGCGCTGAAGGCGCCTCCGCCGAAGATCTGCACCTCAGGGCGTACCTTTGACAGTCCTTCACACAGACCGGTAAGAGACATGCCCCGTATGGTAAGCAGGAATTCCACTCCCTTCACCCAGTCATTCTCCTCCACAGTCCTGATCACGCTCTCGGAAACCTCCTGCTGGGTATCCTCAGTCAGACCATACTGCAATATACTGATCCTGGTGGTCGGATATTCGAAAAAAATACATGTGAGAACAAAGGTATCCCGTGTAAAATCACCCTGAAGGATATTTCCGTTGGAGGAGCATCCCAGATACATCGCTTCGGGCAGGATTTCATCTATCCTTTTAAGGACCGCCTCAATCTCCTCCCTGTCTATGGTCTCGGTGTATATATGGATGAGCATCCCGAAGAATGAATTCTCATCATGATATTTTCTCAGCGTCATCAGTTTTTCATCCAGCGTCGCTGTCCCGCTGAAGGAGATCTGCAGTTGTTTCATATTCCCAGCTATCCTTCCACAAAAAAAACAAATTACTGATTTTTTATAACACCTATATAAAAAAAATGCAACGATATATCAGTATGATATAGCTGATATATCGCTGCAAAACAATGACCGACGCAGTATGGATCGATTCAGGAGAGCTTAAACCTCATACCTCTCAAGCGCTCCGAAATTGCACAGCTGCACGCACAAGCCGCAGCCGTTGCAGAGAGTATCATCAATTTCCACTGTTCCGTCCTCTCTTCGCTTGACGGCAGGACATCCGGGCTTCAGGCACATCCCGCATTTCCTGCATTTTTCCGAAAGAGGCCTTACCCTGAAGGGGAACTTCTGTCCCTTCAGCAATGCGCAGGGCGCGCAGACGATGATAACTGAAAGCTCATCTCTTTGCGTTTCCTCCCTCACCACGCGCTCAAGCTCTTTTGTGTCGAAAGCATTCACCTCAACTATGTGCCTGATATTCATGGCCTCGCAGATCCTGTAGATCGATATGGCTGGAACCTCTGTACCGTCAAGTGTCTTACCCGTGGCGGCATGGTCCTGATGCCCCGTCATGCCGGTAGTGGAATTATCCAGTATCATGACAGTTGCAGTAGAGCGGTTATATGCAAGATCCTCAAGCGAGTTTATTCCTGTATGAAGGAAGGTCGAATCTCCGATGACTGCAACCCAGTTTTTGATGTAATCCTTTCCCTTCGCCTTTTCCATCCCGTGGAGCATTGATATTGACGCGCCCATACATACCGTCGTTTCAACGACGCCCAGCGGCGCAACAGCGCCGAGAGTATAGCAGCCGATATCTCCTGCCGCATGGATCCCCATCTTTTTCAGAACATAAAAGGTGCTCCTGTGGGGGCATCCGGGACAGAGTATGGGCGGACGGGCGGGAACCTCTGCCGCCTTGTATCCTGCAGGCTCTCCCTTGAGCCTTTCCCTCAGCATGTTTGCCGAATACTCGCCCTGAAGTGTGAAAAGCTCCTTTCCCTCGCAGGCTATCCCGAGCTTTCTTACAAAATCTTCAATAAAAGGCTCAAGCTCTTCAAATATGATCAGTCTGTCAACCCTGGAAGCAAACTCCCTTATAAGCTTTTCCGACAGCGGATAAACCAGACCCAGCTTCAGCACGGAAGCCTCGGGATATACCTCCTTTACATACTGGTAAGCTATGCCGCTTGTGATGAAGCCTATGGAAGCATCTCCCATCTCGATACGGTTTATCTCCATGGAAGCCGCATCTATGGCCATACGCTTCTCACGCTCTTCCACATATACATGCCTGCCCTTTGCCATTCCGGGCATCATGACATTCTTGGCTGTATTACGCTCGTACGGCTTATCCTCCGGAACCACCCTGTCTGAGAGCTCAACCGTCCCCTGGGAATGCCCGAGCCTTGTAGTGGTCCTCATTATGACCGGAGTATCATATTTTTCCGAAAGCTCAAAGGCCAGCTTTGCAAAATCATGAGCCTCCTGCGAATCAGAGGGCTCAAGCACCGGTACGTGCGCTGAACGGCCTATGAGTCTTGTATCCTGTTCATTCTGCGAGGAATAAAGCCCCGGATCATCCGCAACACAGAAAAGAAGCCCGCCGTTCACTCCGATATAGGAAACCGAATATAAAGGGTCGCTCGCTACATTAAGACCCACATGCTTCATCGAGGCCATTGCCCTGCAGCCTGAAACAGACGCGCCTATGGCAACCTCGGCCGCTACCTTTTCATTCGGTGACCATTCCGCATATACGTCAGGGTATTTTACTATATTCTCCGATATCTCGGTGCTTGGTGTTCCCGGATAAGCGGCCGATACCTTAACTCCTGCTTCCCATGCCCCGCGCGCTATCGCGGCATTTCCCAACATTATCTCTTTTTCTGCCATTTTTCTCTCCTGTCTCCCGGCTACTGACATGCTGCCCCTCCGGATATGCTGCCCTTCCGGACAGCCGCCCTCTCTGACGGATTCTAGGTCTGTTTCCGTCATCAGCTGTCATTGCAGGTCGTTTTAATGATCTCGAATGATTTTAGCATATACTACGTCTGATTGTCATGTAGACCCTAAATCGTCGTGTGGTCCCTCAATCGTCACGTGGACCCTAAACCGTCATATGGACCCTGAACCCCGTCCCTCAGGCTCATGCCGCTGCCGCAGATCCTTCATTACCCTCAGGAAAAGCAATACTGATGCTATGCCTGCGGTGAGCCATGCCAGGGGATCCGACCCCACGGCAAGTGCATAGCTTCCGAGCCTTATGGATATAAGTGCCGCGATAAGACGTGTAAAGAATTCCACGATACCCAGGGACATGGCTGTCATGCCGTATCCGCAGCCCTGCATCGAGCTTCTGAAAATGAATATGGCCGAGAGCGGGATGTAAGCAAAAACGCACTCATAAATATATATCCTGGACCACGGGATGAGCATGTCAAGCGAGACATCTCCTGAAAAGAAAAGTCTCATGAAATAAGGAAGGGCGATAACCACCAGGATCCCGGCTGCTATGGAATATACCGTCATGATCTTCATGGCGTCCTTCACCCCTTCCTCTACCCTGTCGAGGTCGCCCTTGCCGAAATTCTGGCCTGAGTAGCTTGTCATGGTCTGACCGATAGCCATCATTCCCTGCGTAAGAAGGCTCTGCACCTTGTTTGCAGCAGTAAACCCTGCTACAGCCACCGAACCGTATATATTTATCGCGCTCTGCATTATCATGGTCCCCGAAGCCGTGATGCCGAATTGAAGAGCCATCGGAACCCCGATATACAGCTGAAGTCTTGAATACTGACGGTTCAGCCTCCACATGTTTTTTGAGGGTGTGAGCACCGGCTCCTTATGCGTTATGTAAACCAAACACAGGACTGCCGCTACCCCCTGGGATATATTCGTCGCCCATGCCGCGCCGGCTACACCCATATGCAGATTGACGATGAAAACCACGTCCAGCACAATATTGAGCAGCGCCGAAAAAACAAGCGAATAAAGAGGTATCCTGCTGTTTCCCACCGCCCTCAGAAAAGCCGAAAAAAGGTTATAGGCCACAAGAGCGGCTATTCCCATGCATATGACGGATATATAGCTGTACGCGTCATCATAGATATCCTCCGGTGTATTCATAAGCCTCAGTATGGGATGCATGAAAAAAAGACTTAATACCGTAAGCACCACTATGACGATGGCAGAAAGAAGTATCCCGTTTGCGACCGTCTCCTTCGTCTCCTCATACTGCTTTGCCCCGAATTTCTGGCTGGTAAGCACGGTAAAGCCCGTCGACATCCCGTTTGCTATCCCCAGGACCAGAAACATTATGGTGCCGGTGGACCCCACCGCCGCCAAAGCGCTGGCGCCCACAAACTTTCCCACTATGATCGTATCCACCATATTGTAAAACTGCTGGAACACATTACCTGTCAGCAGGGGCAGCATGAATTTTATTATTATCACCAGGGGTTTGCCCTCTGTAAGTGTATTACCCATCCTTACTATTTCTCCTTACGCTTTTTCCCCTTCCCGGGACGTCCGAAGGCAAATTTCGGTCTGTTATGTCCGCCTCTTAAGGATCCGTCGATATTCAGATCCCTGGATCTGATCCTTTTTCCGAAATACCTGCTTCTTGCATCTCTGCCCTCATCTTTTCCGGATCTTCCCTCGCGCCTCATCCTGTCTCTTTCAGCATAGGCTTTCTTTCTGACCCTGCGGTCCTCCGACCTGTAGGTGATGAAGTCCGCATCCGACACCTCATCTTTGCCGGAGCCCATGGCCTTTCTCAAAAAAGCCGCCGCGATATCAAGGGACGTAAGCTCCGTATCCGCCATCCTGCTCTCAATAAGAGCTATCATATCCGACAGATCCTCTCCTGCGGCCAGCTCAGCCACGGAATCAAGTATGCTCTGGGCCTTGGAGGCCTTCACATCCTTTGATGCGGGGATGTGTCTTGACTCTATGCGTGTATGACAGTATTTTTCTATATCCCTTATCTTGTATATCTCACGACCCACTACAAGAGTGAAGGCCCTGCCCTTCCTGCCGGCTCTTCCTGTACGACCTATCCTGTGCACATAATACTCTATATCCTCCGGCACATCATAGTTTATGACTGCCTCCACATCATCCACATCCAGTCCCCTGGCAGCCACGTCAGTTGCGATCAGTATCTCCGTGCCGCCGTTCCTGAATCCCGACATCACATGATCCCTCTGCTGCTGTGACAGGTCACCGTGAAGCGTATCAGCGAAATATCCTCTTCCTATCAGAGACTCTGCAAGCTCATCCGCCATCCTCTTTGTATTGGTGAATATAAGCGTCCTTTTGGGATTGTAATAATCCAGAAGCCTTGAGACCGCATCCACCTTCATTCCCTTGGGTATCTCGTAATAATACTGCTTTACCAGCGGTATCGTAAGCTCCTTCGAAGGGATCTTCACAAACACGGCATCCGCCTTCTGATATTCCTTTGTTATCCGGAGTATGGGCTTCGGCATTGTAGCGGAGAATAAAGCCGTCTGATGCTCCGACGGTATATCCTTCAGTATCGTCTCTATATCCTCCCTGAAGCCCATATCAAGCATCTCGTCAGCCTCATCAAGCACGATGGTCCTGACTGCTTCGAGCTTTATGGTATGTCTCCTGATATGATCCATCACCCGTCCGGGTGTCCCGACAACTATCTGCGAATTCCCCTTAAGGCTTCTTATCTGCTTTGTTATATCCTGCCCGCCATAGATCGGCAGCACCCTCACTCCGGAATAATACCTGGCATACTGTCTTATATCATCCGCCGCCTGGATCGCAAGCTCTCTCGTAGGACAGAGGATGAGGGCCTGGGTCCTTTCCTCAAAGGGATCCACGCCCTGCACGATGGGTATGCCGAATGCCGCAGTCTTTCCGGTCCCGGTCTGAGCCTGTCCGATAAGGTCCTTCCCCTTCAGCATCACAGGTATTGCTTCCCTTTGTATGGGGGTCATCACCTCATAGCCGATCTCGGATACCGCTCTCAATATTCTCGCATCAAGTCCCGCGTCTTCATATTTTATGTCAACTTCTTCCTTATTGTTCTCTTCCATGCTTTCCTCGTTCTTTCTCAATTCCCTCATTGTCAAATTCCGGTATGAAGCTCTCCTTCGCTACAGTCAGATCCTGTACATAGGCATTCTCTATCCCAAGCCGTATCGCATAGTCCGTAAGCCTGTCATATTCGCTTTTTCTTACCCTGCGCAGCAGCTCGGGAAACCGATCCGTCATACCGGCTATAGGAGTATACTGACTCATAATGCTGATGTAAATAGTATTTTTATATTTTTCATGCAAATATTTCAATACTTTTTTTGAATTCATGACATGACCCGGGAGAAGAAGATGGCGCACTATCACCCCGCGGGTTATGCACCCGCCGCTGTCAAATGAGCAGGAAGGACACTGTCTGACCATTTCATCAACCGCAGATTTTGCGGTCTCAGGGTAATCAGGCGCATTTGAAAACCTTTCGGCAAGCTCCGGCTCCATGTATTTGAAGTCCGGAAGATATACATCTATGAGACCGTCAAGCATCCTTAAGCTCTCCACTGTCTCATACCCGGAGCAGTTAAAGATAAAGGGCTTTTCAAATCCCCTGCTCCTCGCAGCAGAGATCGCTTCAGCGATCAAAGGGATATAATGATCCCCTGTTATGAGATTGATGTTTTCAGCGTTCTTTTCAGCGAGCTCGAAGAAAATCTCAGCAAGCCTTTCCACAGTGATATAAAGTCCGGACGACCCGTCCGAGATCCTTCTATTCTGACAATAGACACAATGAAGGGCGCAGCCGGAAAAAAACACTGCGCCCGATCCTTTATTTCCCGATATGCACGGCTCCTCCCAGTAATGAAGCGCCGCTCTTACCGCCTTAAGCTTATCCTTTACCCCGCAGCAGCCGACGGACACATGTCTGTCGGCATCGCACCTCCGGGGACATAACCTGCATCCCATTGAAGATCAAAAACCCTTCCCTTTTAAGAACCCCCTCAGCAGAAAAAAGTACAGGAATCAGGCCAGGCTTTTCCTACTATCCTGAGACCGTATCTCTTTGCAAGACGCACTGCCTCCTCTGTGGGCGCTGCCTTGCTTATGAGCACGGGTACCCCCGCTGCTATCGCCTTTACAGCTATGTCAGCCGCTATCCTGCCTGAAGTAAAGAGGATACATTCAGAAGGCACCATGGCATTCGCAAGCATATATCCGGCAGCCTTATCAAGCGCATTATGCCGGCTTATATCCTCAAACCCCCTTACGCCCCCGCCGGGCATCCTCAGATAGGAGTTGTGAGCCCCGCCCGTGGACCTGTGGAGCTCCATATCCTCTTTAAGATACTCTGCAAGCTCAAAGACACTTGTCTCATCGACCGGGGAGTACTTAAGCTCTTTGAGCTCTCTGCCGTTCCTTCTAAGAAGCAACTGGATATTGCCTGTACAGCAGGTGGGTTCTGTCCCCTTCCATATATCAAGGTCTATATCTTTTTTCAGATAAACCTCAGCGATATCACCCCTGCCGCAGATAAATATCCTCTCAACCTCCTCCGTGCCGTCTATTATCCGCTCAGTCAAAAGCCGTCCCAGCACAAGCTCCGCAAGATCCGACGGCGTACAGGAAAGTCTCGCAAGGAAGCTTCCGTTGACCGATATCTCAAGGAAATGCTCCCTTACTATCTGCTCCTGACTGGTAAAAGAAACGCCTGCCCTGTTTAATACTGTACAGGACAGGGTCTCGGTTTTTTTCAGATTTTCGGCGTGGTTTTCTATTTTCATCCGTTCCCTTGAAAACACCCGGCCGGCATTATTTCTTTTCGAGTGTGACTGCGCACACCTTGTATTCCGGTATACGCGCTAATTCGTCCAGAGCAGCATTCGTGATCACATTCACCGGTGAATCCGGGAAATGGAAAGGCATCCAGGTCTCTCCCTCTGAAACCTTGCGTCCGACTCTGGCTGTTGCCTCGATCTCTCCTCTTCTGCTCCTGACCTTTATCCTCTCGCCGTTTTCGATCCCGAGTCTTTCGGCATCACGGTAATTCACCTCGATAAAGCCCTCACCCGAGATATCCATAAGTCCCTTTGTTCTTGAGGTCATGGCCGCGGCATTGTAATGATAGAGGATGCGTCCGGTAGTGAGCATGAAAGGATATTCCTCATCCGGAAGCTCCTGCGAAGCCTTATATTGTGCAGGATACAGCAGAGCCTTTCCTCTCGTGGGATGCCCCACATGCATTATCGGCGTGCCGGGATGATCCTTCTCCGGACAGGGCCACTGCAGACCTTCGTCACATTCATCCAGTCTTTCATGCGATATTCCATGAAAGCTGGGAGTAAGCTCTGCGATCTCGTCCATGATCTGTGCCGGAGTGAGATACTTCTGCGGATATCCCATTGCATGCATCAGTCTCATGATGATCTCTGTATCAGGCCTCATATCACCCTCCAGAGTGACAGCCTTCCTGATACGCTGTACACGCCTTTCAGTGTTGGTGAAGGTTCCCTCTTTCTCGGCGTAGCTCATGCCCGGAAGCACTACATCCGCGTATTCCGCGGTCTTTGTGAGGAAAAGATCCTGGACCACAAGGAAATCAAGGCTTTCCAGTGCTTTTATTATATGATGGGTATCCGGATCCGATACTATCGGATCCTCTCCGCAGATATAAAGTCCTTTGATCTTCCCTTCAATGGCTGCCGGGAAGACCTCTGTAGCCTTTAATCCGGGCTTGGGACTCAAAGGCACTCCCCATGCCTTTTCAAATTTCTTTCTGACCTCTTCATTATCCACCTTCTGATATCCGGGATAATCCGTAGGCTGCGCTCCCATGTCGCAGGCGCCCTGGACGTTATTCTGTCCCCTTAAGGGATTCACGCCGCAGCCGCTCTTACCGATCTTGCCGCAGAGCACTGCCATATTTGACATGCTCATAACCCCCTCTGTCCCCGAGGAATGCTCCGTGACACCGAGACAGTATATGATGGGAGCCTTCTTTGCAGTTGCATACATCCTTGCGGCTTCTATGAGCATTTTGGGATCGATATGGCAGATCTCCCCAACCTTCTCGGGAGTATATTCCTCCATGAGCTTTTTGAACTCCTCGAAGCCCTCCACATGCTTATCTATATAATCATGATCTATGAGATCCTCCTTGATCATGACGTGCATCATCCCGTTTGCAAAAGCCACATTGGTTCCGGGTCTGAGCTTCAGATGTATGTCTGCCTGTCTGGCAAGTCCTATATCCCTGGGATCCACGACTATGAGTCGTGTACCGTTCTTTACCGCAAGACGGATCTGCATCCCGACTACAGGATGGGCTTCCTCCGGATTGGATCCCACGAGCATGATAACGTCCACATCATGGGTGATATCATGGACAGGATTGGTCATGGCTCCCGAGCCCAGGGTTCTTGCAAGTCCGGTCACGGATGCCGAATGACATACTCTTGCGCAGTTATCGGTATTATTTGAACCAAAGCAGGTACGTACCATCTTCTGTACCATGTAGATATCTTCATTTGCGGAGCGTGAGCAGGCAAAGCCCGCAAGCGCCTCTCCGCCATACTTTTCCTTGATATCCAAAAGATGCTTTGCAGTATATTCTATCGCCTCTTCCCAGTCAGCCTCACGGAATTCTCCCGTAGACCTGTCCTTTATAAGCGGCTTTTTGAGACGATCCTTTGAATGAACGAAATCAAAGCTTCCCGAACGCCCCTTTACACAAAGCCTGTGATGGTTTGAGGGTCCGTTTGCAGGCTCGACGTTGACTATCTTATTGTCCCTTACGATCAGATAGAACTGGCAGCCCGTGGCGCAGTGGGGACAGGTGGTGCGTATCTTTTTTACCTCCCAGTCCCTGTAGGTATGCTCCCTTTTCAGGGTAAGAGCTCCTGTGGGACATACACTTGCGCAGTTCCCGCAGGATTCGCAGCCGGTCTCCTTATAATCCGGTCCGAAGGGTGCCTCCACGATATGAAACGTACCGCTTCTTCCGCTTTTCAGGGTCCCGTTGCAGGCTATTGTATTGCATACATTGATACAGCGCTGGCAATGTATGCATTTGCTCGGGTTGTATTCGATGAAGGGATTGCTGTCAAGGACAGGCAGCTTCCTTTCGATTTCAATCCTGGAACCGCTGTAGGGCGCGTGCTCCACCCCGAATTCATTGCAGAGATTCTGCAGCTCGCAGGTGCCGTTTGCCGGACAGCTCATGCAGTCCTGATTGTGATTTGAAAGGAGCAGCTCCAGCATCTCCTTACGATAGACATTCAGCTTCTCACTCTCTGTATTTATCACCATGCCGTCCTTCACCTTGGTCCGGCATGCCGCAAGCATCTGATCGTAGCCTTCCACCTCGACCATACAGATACGGCATACACCGATATCCGACACTCCCTCCATGTAGCAGAGCGTCGGGATACGTATGCCGTTTTCAGTTGCAGCCTGGAGGATAGTCTTTCCCTCAGGGACTTCACACTTGTTTCCGTTAATGGTGATAGAAATCATTCGCCCCTACCTCCTTCCATAGAACCGCAGCCATAATGATCACATCTGAGACATCTGCCTGCTTCACGCATTGCTTCTTCATATGTCATTGACATTTCGACGAAATCAAAGCCTTCGCGTCTTTCAAATGGATCCTTCTCCTCTATCTCTGCCCTTCCCGTCGGTATGCAGGGATTGGGAAGAGCCGGCGGAGCAGTCACATCACAGGCCACCTTATGACTGTATCCGAGATATTCATCGATATTATATGCAGCCACCTGACCTGCGGCTATTGCATTTATCGCGGTAGAGGGTCCCGTCACACAGTCACCTCCGGAGAATACCCCCTCCATATCCTTCACCATACAGGCGGTATCCGCTTCTATCCTTCCCCTCTGCACCGGGATCCCGGACTTCTCGAAATGCTCTGTGTCGCTCCTCTGTCCGACTCCCAGTATCAGATAATCGCATACGAACCTGTAGGGATAATTACTTGAATGCTCGGTCTTGACCATGCCGTACATGTCATATTCACCTACTATCTCCGGCTGAAGCCATACTGCTCTTACCTGGTTTTCATCATTTACTTCTATATTCAGGAAGCTGAGCAGTGTCCTGAACCGGACTCCCTCCTGCATAGCCCCCTCGATCTCGCTCATAAGCGCAGTATAATCATCCCTTTTCCGGGTGAATACATGAATTGTATCCGCATTAAGCCTCACCGCCGTGCGGGCCGCATCCATCGCCACATTGCCGCCGCCTATGAGCACTACCTTTTTCCCTGTAAGATCCGGGGCCTTGCCGTTTGCGACAAGCTGAAGAAAATCTGCAGCAGGTATCACATTTTCCGCATCGGCATTGTCCATGGGCATACGGTTTCCGATCTGGGCGCCCAGTCCCAGATAAACCGCGTCATACTTTTCTCTTATCTCATTGAAGGTGATATCCCTGCCGATCCTGACACCGCATTTAAGCTCTATATTTCCTGTGCTGAGTATAGCCCTGATATCCTCATCGAGTCTCTTCTTGGGAAGACGGTACTCCGGGATGCCGTATCTGAGCATCCCACCGGCCTTCTCATGCTCTTCGTAAACCACGACCTTATGTCCCATGAGGGCAAGGAAATATGCTGCTGTAAGTCCTGAAGGCCCTCCTCCGATAACCGCTATCTTCTTTCCTGTGGAGACGTTTTTCGGCGGGTTGGGAACCGTGTCCGCAGGAGCCTGATCCACGGCATATTTTTTAAGTCCACGTATATTTATGGGATCGTCTACTATCCTGCGCCGGCATTTTTTCTCACACGGATGCTCGCAGACCATGGCGCAGGCAGTCGGGAAGGGGTTTTTTTTACGGATCATCTTTACAGCGCCTGCATAGTCGCCTTCCTTTATGAGCGCCACATATCCCGGCACATCCACATGGGCGGGACAGAGTGTGATGCATGGTATCGTCTGGTGGACATTTTCCACGCAGCGTCCTCTCTGTATATGGCTGTCATACTCGTCGGCAAAATATTCCAGGCTGTCCAGTATGAGATTGGCTCCCATTACACCGACAGCGCAGTCAGCGCTCTCTGCTATCATACGGCACATCGCTTCCATTTTCTGAAGCGTCTCCTCTGTTGCGCTGCCGCCCAGGATGCTGCTCAAAAGCCTGTCGACCTCCACCAGACCGTCTCTGCAGGGCACGCATTTGCCGCAGGTCTGATTCATGGATATCTGAAGCAGCGAACGATAGAGCGCCAGCGGGCACATTCCCGGCGGGTATGATCTCATTCTCGAACGGAATCTGTGCAGAACCACGTCGATACGTTCATTCATGTTTCCTTTCTCATTTAGTCTGCGCATTGTATTTCTCCTTTATAAAGCGTAGTTTTATATCTTACTTAAACCGGCCGCCTCCCGAGGGATCCACCGCAGGCAATCCCCCTTTGTCGTAAATCATTATAGATATCGTCTAATAAAACAGTCTCTGAGAAAACTCCCAGAGACTCTCATAGGATCCTGCAGGTAGTGGGACTTGAACCCACACGTAGTTGCCTACAACAGATTTTGAGTCTGCCTCGTCTGCCATTCCGACATACCTGCGAAAACTGAGTAAACAAACAATGAACTCGTTCATTATACCATAGATCATGGCATGTAATCAAAAAAAATCAGACATCTGTCACAGATCAGCCTCTCTCCTTATCACCTCAAGGCACATCCGGCCATTGTGGTACGGACATTTCCAGGCATCTGCCACAGGCTTGTCCCTGTATGGCTTCCCGTCCCTGTCGAGCTGGCTGTACCATTCCCCGCCCTTCTTTCTGTAAATGACATACTCCTTGATATATTCCCATTCCGAAAGCAGAGCCTCCCTGTCAACAAAGGCCTTTTTCAGGTACTCGAAGGCATGCCGGGCATATGAAAGGCATTCCTTATCATCGATGTCTTTCGATCTCTTCCCTGAACATATCCATCCTCCTCTTAGGAGCTGTACAAATTACAGTTACAATATGGCGTTGGATTGCCTGCCGGGAGTGCCGTGAATACAGGCACGGACAAGGCTGCTTTCCATTATGCCGCACTGCCCGGCTCAGACCCCTGCACTTGAATAATGAATCTTTTTATAATATTATTCAAGCGTTGATTTTTTTTGGGGGGAGGTTTTCTTATGTCGGTTTCATACGAATATTATAAGATCTTCTACTATGTGGCAAAATATAAAAGCTTCAATAAGGCTGCGTCGGTATTGTCAAACAGCCAGCCGAATATATCCCGTACCATAACCAATCTGGAATACGAGCTTGGCTGCAGGCTTTTTAACAGGACCCCCAGGGGAGTAACTCTTACGGATGCCGGAAAAGAGCTGTACGCCCATGTAGAGATAGCCTGTGAGCATCTGAGGATCGGCGAGACGATCGTCGGCTATGCCAAGGATCTTAAGCACGGCACACTTATCATAGGGATCTCCATCGGCATCACCTCCCATATCACAAACAGCATGATCCTGCCTGTCATCAGACAATTCCGCGAAACTTATCCTGACATAGATCTGTATCTCATAAACTATCACACTCAGGTGCTTTTGCAGAATTACAAAGAAGGACTCATAGATGTAGCCGTCATCACGATACCCTCATACGAAAAAGACACCCTGGAGGCGACGATACTGCATTCCTACAGGGACATCCTTGTGGCAGGCTCCGCATACTCCTTTCTGAAGGACAAAACACTGTCACTGAAGGAACTTGCAGAATATCCCCTGATATCGCTTCTGCGTACAACAGAAACCTACCAGATGTACAATATCCTTTTTGCAGACCGGGGGCTTGAATTCAAGCCGAAGATAGAAGCAGTACACACACTTCAGATGCTGTCCTTTGTCACGGAAAACCTTGGGATAGGATGCGGAGACAGCTTAAGCTGTCAGGAATATATAGCAGCAGGCAAGGTCATGCAGCTTAAGCTTGGCGAGGAGCTTCCGGTGCGTCATATCGCCCTGGCGGACAAACCGAAAAAAGAGATGTCACCGGCCGCATTCAGATTCAGGGAAATGCTTCTCGAAAGACTGTCCTGAAAATATCCGGGCCGGATATAAAACCGGCTGTCTGGACAGCCAGACAGCCGGAAGAATATGAACCGGTTTATGCTTACAAAAACACAGATCCCAAATATCAGATCTTGAAGAATCCCAGCTCTGTATCAAGCTGCGATGCCACATTGTTGAGGCTGTCCGCAGCAGCCGCAAGTCCGTTGACCGTGGCATTGAGCTCCTGCATGGATGCTCCGGTCTCCTGTGTGGATGCCGCATTCTCCTCGGATATCGCAGAGAGCGAACTCATCGCATCCACTATCTGTTCCTTCGAAGCATTGCACTCCTCGGTAAGTCCGGATATTGTATTGACTCCGTCAACCGTGGAGTTGACATTTGCTATAAGGTCGTTTATGGTACCGGTTGTCTCCTTCAGCACCTCATCCACATTATTCTTGATATCGGAGATCTCCTGTGTCTTCTTTGATGCCTCCCTCGCATGCTCAAGAAGCAGGCTCATCTCATCACGGATGCCCTGTGCAGTCTGAGCTGACTCCGTTGCAAGCTTTCCGATCTCCTCAGCAACGACTGCGAAGCCTCTTCCTGCCTCTCCTGCCCTTGCCGCCTCGATGGATGCATTCAGAGCAAGGAGATTTGTCTGCGAAGCTATTGAGGTTATGCCGTCAACCTTCTCATTTACGCTCTGAACAGCCTGATTGGTTGCATTCATCGTATTGGATATATCTACTACCGCCTCACCCATGGTGTCCATATTGGATGAAAGATCATGAAGAGCCTCTGCACTTCTCATGGAGGCGTCATTCATCTCCGCTGCTGCAGTTGCAAGCTGCTCCGCATTATCCGCAACAGTCTGTATTGCATCTGAAAGGATATTTATATTCTCTGTAGCGCGCTGTACTGTATCTGCCTGATCCGTAGCACCTCTTGCCATCTCCTGCACTGCATCCGATACGCCGTCTGACGTATTGCTGATCTGCTCTGAGGTCTCGGCAAGCTCCCTGGCCTGCTTTCCTGACATTGCCGAGGCGTTCTTTGCGTCTCCGACTATTTCCTTGAGCCTGCTGGACAGGCCATATACATTGGAACCTATCAGATCGATCTCATGTATTGCGGAAGACGCCTGCTCACCCTGTGACAGATCGCCGTCTGAGAGAGTTTCCACACTCTTTAGCACCAGATCAAGGGAGGCTACAACCTTTCTGGCTACGATCACTATGACGACTGCAAAGATTATGATGGCTCCGACTACCACTCCTACAAGAGTAGCCACAACTTGCCTGATGGAGGCTCTTACATCTGCCTCGGGCTGTCCTGCCCATGCTGCGCCGACTACCTTCTTATTATTATCATAGAGGGGCATATAATAGACAAAATACTTCTCTCCTCCTACGATCACTCCGCTTGCGTTCACATCCTGCCCGGACTGTACCTTTGCCCATATAGCCGGATCCATCTTTGTCCCCTCGTTTCTCTCTCCCTTTTCATTGAGAGCTGAGGTGATGAAACGTGTGTCTCCTAAAAACAGCGTCATCTCTATATCCTGGCTCTTCAGCATATCCACATAATCATGCTCGTATTCTATCTCGTCGCCGTTATCAATATCATATTGATAATACTGTCTCAGACCGTCAACCGCCACAAACAGCTTCTGATAGACCAGCTCCTCCAGATGGCTCGTCACTAATCTGGATGTGATAAGGCATATCACTATCCCCGAGATGATAAGGGGAATAAACCCTATCATAAGAAGAACCGAAGTGAGTGTAAGCTTCTTTTTGTTCATGCTGCCTCCTCATTAATAAAAAAAGATAATAAACGCCAGACCCGTATGTGACAGGTTCTTCTGACATCATATATTTATTATATTATGATGTCAGTTCCACTTGCATCCGCAAAAACAATATGTGGTTATATCAATTTGATATAGGTGGACATAATAATTAAAGGTTTTACACGGAATTGATTCTAGTTTACAATGTAGAAAAGATTTTTTAATAAAGAGGTAGAGAATTATGAATTTTTCACAGATCATTGATGCCGTAGACAGTTTTTTATGGGGCTGGCCTCTTATAATCCTGCTCTTCGGAACTCATCTATTCATGACCTTCAGGACCGGTATCATTCAAAAGGACATATTCAAGGCGATCAAACTGTCCGTCACAAAGGATCCCGACTCGGACGGCGATGTTTCACAGTTCGGCGCGCTCACGACGGCTCTTTCATCAACCATCGGCACCGGCAATATCGTAGGTGTCGGGACTGCGATAGCTCTCGGCGGCCCGGGATCCGTGCTTTGGATGTGGCTTACCGGAGTTTTCGGAATAGCCACCAAATATTCTGAAACACTGATCGCAATTAAATACCGTGTAAAAAGTGAGGATGGGTCAATGCTCGGAGGAGCAATGTACGCCCTTGACAGAGGACTTCACAAAAAATGGCTCGGTATAATCTTTGCCCTTCTGGCTGCTCTGTGCGCCTTCGGCATAGGCTGCTCCGTACAGGCAAATGCTGTAGTTTCCAACATATGTCACAATCTGGCAACGGATGACTCCACTGTCAGGATACTGACCTATGTCATAGCCGCCGTCCTGTGTATCCTTGTAGGCCTTGTCATAATAGGCGGGATCAAGTCAATAACAAGGGTATCGGAAAAGCTGGTTCCCTTCATGGCCGCCTTCTATGTCCTCGGCTGCCTGATAATCCTGATAATGAATCATGATGTTCTCGCTGAGACAGTGGCGGTGATCATCTCCTCCGCTTTTTCACCTAAAGCCGCTGGGGCAGGCTTTATCGGAAGCACCATCATTACAGCCTGCAGATACGGATTTGCAAGGGGTCTTTTTTCAAATGAATCCGGTATGGGCTCTGCTCCTTTGGTAGCATCAGCAGCCCAGACCAGAAATCCCAAAAGACAGGCTCTTGTATCAATGACAGGCACCTTCTGGGATACAGTCGTCGTATGCCTTATGACTGGACTTGTACTCGTTTCCTGCATAATCAAATACCCCGAGATAGACGGGACCATCGGCAACGGTTCCGCTCTTACCAGCCAGGCCTTTTCAACGATCTCGGTGATCGGTATGCCGATCCTCCTCATAGGCCTTGTATCCTTTGCCTTCTCTACCATACTCGGATGGTATTATTACGGAGAGCGCTGCGCGGTTTATCTTCTTGGAGAAAAGGTGATCTGGGTATACAAGATATTATGGATCATCTGTATATTTGCAGGCTCGGTGGCCGAGCTCAATCTCATATGGAATATCGCTGATCTGCTGAATGGACTCATGGCGATCCCCAATATCATCGCCGTCCTGCTGCTGTCAAATGTCATAGCAGAGGAGACAAAAAAATACAGCGGCAGCCATATTGAAGATAAGGATGAAACAAAGATCCCCGTGCTTAAAAACTCCAAAAAAGGAGTCATCGGATAGGATCGCGGCGCACGACGAAGGATCAGTCAGAAGTTTTTTTCCACAAGAAATTCAAGAAACCTGTCTTCGGGAACAGGCCTGCTGAAGCAGAACCCCTGGATATAATCCACGCCAAGCTTCAGCATGCCTTCCAGCTGCTCATCTGTTTCCACGCCTTCGCTCACGATCTTCATCCCCATGTCGTGTATCATTTTAACCATACCCGAAACGACACGGCGGATCCTCTCGTTTTCAAAATATCCCTGGGTAAAGGAGCGGTCAAACTTGACATTTGAAAGAGGCATGCTCACAAAATAGTCCAGATTCGCCCGTCCATGAAGAAGCCTATCCCGCTGAAGGCTATGATCAGCTCCCCAAGTATAAATATGATACGATAAACGATACGGAGCCACTTGCGCTGTCCGGATGCAAGTGTTTCGGAGGAGGCATATTCAAAGCCCTGAAACCCCTGCAGGGCAAGAGACATGAGATACAGCTTGCAAATCACACTGGTGACTCCTGCCGACAGACCATTATAGGTAGAATAACAGATCGCGATTATGCTCCCTATGTCAAGGATCTCACACAGAAAGCAGGACGAGAGTGCAATAAAAAAAGCCGGCTGTTGGTCAGCTGCAGATTTTTCGTCCTGGTAAACAGAAACATCACTATGATCAGTACGACCAGTCCCGCGCATTGGAATTCAATATTTAGATTCACGCTTTTGCCCTTCCATGAATCTTCTTTTTATCCTTTTCCTGCCTGTCCAGTCTTTCCTGCCTGTCCAGTCTTCTGCTGGTCCTTATAAGCCTTTGCAGCTCCTTTGCCTGTTTGAAAAGCCTGAGCCTGACCTCCGTGGAATTTAAGATCCCCCTCAGATACGCTTCCGCGACCTGATACTCCCCCTGCATATAAGAAAGAGCAGCTATGATATAATTCAGGACGTTCTCCCCGATATCACTTAACGCATCGGATTCCTCCAGCTCGGATTTTTTAAAATTATACAGGGCATATCTGAGCAGTCTGGTCTCAGCCAGTAAGCTCATGGCATCACGGACCTCGACTGTCTCTCCTTCTTTTTCCAGTGCCTCCCTCCATCCTCTGAGAAGCCATGCCGTATAGAGCGCTGTAAGCCCGCGGACACTGTGGTTTGCGTTGTTTATGATATAGCACCTTAAAGCAGCCCTGTATCCATCATACGCCCCCCTGTAGCTTCGTAAGCCCTCATTTCCGTCCGAACCGCCCAGAGTCTTCAGACCGCTCTCTTTATATGCCGCTTTCTCCCGTTCACCTATTTTGGAATCATACCTGGCAATACCGGCGTATCCGCAGGAAAGACATTCGGCCACACGGTATTTGCTCACATCAACACCCTTATATCTGGGTCTCAGATCGGTATCCCACCCCTCAAGCACTGCTTTCGAGCTGTTGATGCATTTGCTGTTGAACCTTTTTCTGCAGACAGGACAGACAAAACTCCTGTCCATGAGATACTGCATTTCACCGGAGTCAACGGTTATCTCTTTTTTTACCCTGATCTGTTCTGTTTCCTGGGGTATGGTATTTCCCGGCAAAGAACCTCTCATCACCGCCTCGCTTTGTCACCGGCTGATCTGCTGATTAAGCCTGTTTTTTGCCTCAAGCTTCATGAGGACGCTTTCCTTTAATACATAATATTTAAGCAAAAGATTGTTCATGATACCGATCTCAAGCTGCCTGTCGCTCATATAAACATTGAAAAAGATGTCCCAGAATTCCTTACAGGTCGCGCCGGATAATCCGTAATTCTTCAGACAGTATCCGGGATTCTTTTTTTCTATGCCAACCAGGGAACCGAATAAGGACTGAAGATCAAAAAGAGCATGACCTCTGGCGCTTCCGGCCATATCAAGGAGAAGGAGCTCTCCGTTCTGGACCATAGCGCTGTTAAGATTGATATCTCCGTGAACATAGGTATTGCTGTCCGGTATCGTGGATATCAGATTTGAGAAAACCGCCATCTTGCTGTCGGCCGGATCATCTATCTCCTTGATCCACTCGCGATAACGTTCTTTTATATCATCAAATTTATCTTTGGGTACCTCAGTCCGGTGAAGCTCCTTTAAGGTAGTCCCGAGCATGGTTGCATACAGCTTAAGACGGCCTTTATCCCGGCTGATGAGATAAGCAAGAGATGTAGTCTCAGCCTTTTCAAATATCAGACCGTATCCCTCTTCACACTTCACCACATCATAGGGTATCAGTGTAGGCACTCCGTAAAGCATGGCTGACTGGGCAGCGCTTCTTTCCTTCCTGATCTGGGATAAAGGAATATCCTTGCCATAGACCTTTATCATCTCATCATCGGAAAGCTGGAATATCTCACCGTTCAGCGCGGAGCTCAGCTTTCTGCACCCGTTCAGAGTGATCTGGCGCATCACTCTTTCGACCTCAAAGATATCGGTGAATCCCGTGACATCAAGGATATCAAAGACCTCATCCGAGACATTCACTATACTGACCGGCCTTTTCACCTTCTTTTTCACCTTAAGGAGCACTCTGAGGCCTGCACTTGAAATATAAGTCAGATCCTTTGCATCAAAGGCAATATCGACGTTATTCTGGATCAGTCCCTCTTCCTTAAGCTGTGTCTCAAGACTGTCCACATTGGAAGAATCAATACGTCCCTCAAGATACAAAAAAAGAGTCCCATGCCTGAATTGGTTTCTCATACCTCTCCTCTCCGGTACATGCTACTTAGCCCAAAGGTTGTTATTGATCTTTTCAAGCTGCATCATTATCGTGCTCTTCTCTCCCAGCCCCTCAGAAAAAGCCGTAGCCGCTCCGGCTGCAGTAGCCAGATTCATTGCCTTCTGCAGATCTCCGTTTTTCATATAGCCTGCAAGGAAGCCCGCAATCATGGAATCACCGGCGCCGACGGTATTGATCACCTTTCCCTCGGGAACTCCCATCCGTATCACCTTACCGTCTCCCTCCGGAATAAACATGGAACCTTCTCCGCCCATTGAGATCAGAACATTCCTGGCTCCCATCTCCTGAAGCTTTCTTGCGTACTTTTCTATATCCTTATCATTTTTGATCTTTGCATTGAAAAGACTTCCAAGCTCAGCTTTATTCGGCTTGATAAGGAAAGGATGCATCTGAAGTGTATTCATGAGCAGATCCCCGTCAGCATCCACTACAACCTGCACATTCTTATCAGCCACTCTCCTGCATATCCTCTCATAGATAACATCATGCATATTAGGAGGGATCGATCCTGACAGGACAAGATAATCCCCTTCCGTGAGATCATCCAGCTTCTTCATAAAAGCCTTTACATCGTCATTTGAGAGTCTGGGACCCGCGGCATTTATATCAGTCTCTTCACCGTTTCTGATCTTGACATTGACCCTCGATATCCCCTGCCTGAGAATAATAAAATCTGTCCTTATCCCCTTATGGGTAAGTCCGTGTACTATGGCAGCTCCGGTGAAGCCGGCTACAAAGCCCATCGCCACAGTATCAGCGCCGAGATTGGTGAGCACGGTGGATACATTTATTCCCTTTCCGCCGTAATAAAACTCCTCCTTCGTGCTTCTGTTCATCTGACCGTTGACTATGGGCTCATCAAGATGTACCACGTAATCAAGCGCCGGATTGAAAGTTACAGTATAAACCATTAAAGAATGCCTCCTATGCTTGTCCCTATAGCGTTCATATTACCATTTAAAAACATGAGGTGTAAAATCAGTGATGGAAAAGCCTCATGCCTGTAAAGCACATGACCATGTCATATCCGTCCGCAGCCTCTATGACTGCGTCATCCCTTATGGAGCCTCCGGGCTCCGCCACATATTTAACCCCGCTCCTCGCAGCTCTGTCTATATTGTCTCCGAAGGGGAAGAAGGCATCTGAGCCCAAAGACACACCGGTATTGCCGTCAAGCCATTTCCTCTTTTCCTCTTCCGTAAAAATTTCCGGCTTTTCGGTAAATATCCTTTCCCATTTACCGTCATCGAGCACATCCCGGTAATCACTGCCGATATAAAGATCGACGGCATTGTCTCTGTCAGGGATCTTTATATCATCCCTGAAGGGAAGTGAAAGAACCCTCGGAGACTGCCTCAGATACCAGTTGTCCGCCTTCTGCCCTGCAAGCCTGGTACAGTGGATCCTGGACTGCTGACCTGCTCCCACGCCTATAGCCTGTCCGTTCTTTACATAGCATACAGAATTACTCTGGGTGTATTTCAGGGTTATAAGCGATATGAGAAGGTCATTCGCCGCATCCTCCTTAAGGTCTTTGTTCTTTGTGACTATATTCTCCAAAAGCCTTCTGTTTATCTCAAACTCATTCCTGCCCTGCTCAAAGGTCACTCCGTACACCTGCTTATGCTCTGTGGGAGCAGGCCTGTACGAAGGATCCATCTTCAATATGCAGTATGCACCCTTCTTTTTCTCCTTCAGGAGCGAAAGAGCATCCTCGTCATAATCCGGAGCAATGATGCCGTCCGAGACCTCACGCCTTATAAGCTTTGCCGTATCCAGGTCGCACTTTTCAGACAGGGAGATAAAATCGCCGAAGCTTGACATCCTGTCTGCTCCCCGGGCTTTTGCATAGGCACAGGCAAGCGGAGAAAGCGAGGTCTTCTCATCTATCCAGTAGATCTTTTTTTCAATATCCGTAAGGGGGATACCGATGGCGGCTCCTGCCGGGGACACATGCTTGAAGGAGGTGGCGGCTGCGTGCCCTGTTGCCTCATTCAGCTCCCTGACCAGCTGATATCCGTTAAGTGCGTCCAGCAGATTTATATAACCGGGCCTTCCATTGAGCACCTCTATGGGGAGTTCGCTCCCGTCCTCCATATATACCCTTGCAGGCTTCTGGTTCGGATTGCATCCGTATTTAAGTTCAAGCTCGTTCATTTATTTTCCTCCTGGCAGTTTTTACTGACCGTTTTTATTTATGATCCTGCTCTCATATTTACCGGTGGCTATCTCTATGTATCTGGTAAACAGCGAGACCTTGTTCTCTTCATTGAGCGCCTCCCAGATCCCGTCTGTGAAGCTGTCGATACCCTCACCGCCTATCCTGACCGGAGTCGGCTCCCCTTCAAAGGAGGGCAGGGGATTTCCGTCACCTAAGTAGGTATGTATGAAATGTCCTCTTCCGGCCTTTGGCGCGGAATATGAAAATGTATATCTGTTATCCGAGTCCGGATCGCCATTGTCTGATTTAAGTATGGACAGCTGATAATCAAAGCTTCCTTCCGATACACGGAGCACCCCCGATATCCTCGGAGTATAATTCGGCGCATCGGGTTCGTATCTTCTTTCCATGAGGCTCTCACCGAAGCTCTTCCCCTGCTTCATTCCTTCATATACTGTATCCGTCTGATCTCCGTTGGTAACTATCGTACAGTCTCCAAGAACTCTTACGGGAGCATAGATTATGAGAGAAGGATCCTCCAGCTTTGAGGGATCATAGGCTTCAGTCCTTATCCCTTCACCATCCTCCACGAATATGCGGTTTCTGGAATTCGAGGATCTTCCCATAATGAAATAGGCTGTCACGGCATATCTGCCATCCTCCGATACCCCTATGACTATCCCTCTTCCGGGATATGTGGTCTTTCCTGCTTCTTCATTAAGGTTTACATAATTCATAGTTTTTTCCCTCCGCAAATAGTCTTAAAGCCTGTCCATACCGCTGAATTCCGGGAAGCAGTCGAAGGTGGCGAAATAATCCGCCAGAGTCTGTCCTCTTCTTATCAGTGAAAAGTTTCCGTCCTCATGAAGCAGCACCTCCGGACTCCAGAGCCTTCCGTTATAATTATAACCCATAGCAAAGCCATGGGCTCCGGTATCATGGATATACAGAAGATCCCCCATATCGATTCCGGGCAGAAGCCTGTCTATCGCAAATTTATCATTATTCTCGCACAGGGATCCAGTGACATCATATCTGTGATCATCAGGAGCGTCCTCCTTGCCGAGGACTGTTATATGATGATATGCGCCGTACATTGCAGGCCTCATCAGATTGGCAGCGCAGGCATCCACTCCTATATATTCCTTATAGATGTGCTTCTCATGGATGGCTCTCGTTACAAGCGCGCCGTAAGGTCCAAGCATGAAACGCCCCATTTCCGTGTATATCTTCACATCACCCATATCTGCCGGGATCAGTATCTTCTCATAAGCCTTTCTGACCCCCTCACCTATGCGGTCGATATGGTTTGGCTCCTGTTCGGGCCTGTAGGGGATGCCTACTCCGCCTGAGAGATTGATAAAGCTTATATCCGCCTGACATTTCTTTTTTATCTCGACAGCAAGATCAAAGAGCTGTCCTGCAAGAGTGGGATAGTATTCATCCGTCACCGTATTGCTGGCAAGAAAAGCATGTATCCCGAAATGCTTCACTCCGTGGGCCTTAAGCGTCCTCACAGCCTCCATCATCTGCGCACCGGTCATTCCGTATTTGCTGTCACCGGGATTATCCATGATGTCATTTGCTATGGAAAATGTTCCTCCCGGATTATATCTCAGGCAGACCGTCTCCGGAAAATCCCCGACATTCTCAAGATAATACGGGAGCATGGTGATATCATCAAAATTGATGACTGCGCCTGTCTTTGCGGCATATTCATACTCTTCCTTTGGAGTGTCATTGGAGGAAAACATGATCTCCTCTCCCCTGAAGCCTGCGGCATACGCCATCTTCAGCTCCGCCATGGACGAGCAGTCGCAGCCGAAACCGTAATCCTTAAATATTCTTAATATGAAAGGATTTGGCGTGGCCTTTACAGCAAAATACTCCCTGAAGCCCTTATTCCAGCTGAAGGCATCAGCCACTGCCTTTGCGTTTTTTCGTATTCCGGCCTCATCATATACATGATAGGGAGTACCATATTTATCTGCTATCTCTTCTGCCTTTTCTCTTGTGATAAACGGTATCTTTTTCATAAATCCTCCTGCCGTCCTACGCCCAGTCTATCGCCTGCGCGCCGTTTTCAGTCAAAAACCTGTTGCATTTTGAGAAATGCCTGCATCCGAAAAAGCCGTTATATGCAGACAGCGGACTCGGATGAGCCGCCTCCAGCACAAGGTGCTTCGGATTTGACACAAGCTCCTTTTTATCTCTGGCATTCCTGCCCCAGAGGAGAAATACAATGGGCCGGTCCTCCGCATCCACAGCTTTTATGATCGCATCGGTAAACTGCTCCCAGCCCTTCCCCTTATGGGAATTCGCCTGATGCTCTCTTACGGTGAGCACTGCATTTAAAAGAAGCACTCCCTGCTTTGCCCATCTTGTCAGATCTCCGGTATCGGGGATCTTATCACCTGTATCCTCATGTATTTCCCTGTATATATTCTTCAGCGACGGAGGTATCTCTATACCCTCCGGCACGGAAAAAGACATTCCCATGGCCTGCCCCGGCTCATGATAAGGATCCTGTCCCAGGATCACGACCCTGACCCTGTCAAGCGGAGTAAGATGAAGAGCGGTAAAAAGCTTATCCGAGGGAGGGTATATGACCTGTGTTGCATATTCCTGCTTCAC